>CAYRMV010000034.1:0-25544 GCA_964425255.1 uncultured Flavobacteriales bacterium | reverse complement strand
CGGTAGTTCGATTACTTCCAGTCAAACACTTTATCTGTTTGATGGATTAACAGGTTGTTCTGATGAGGAAACACTCGCTATCACAATTGATCAACCAACGCAAGCAGGAAACGATCAGTTGTTGACTTATTGTGGCGTGGGAACAACTTACAATTTGAATACCTTTCTTTCTCCAACAGCAACTCTTGGCGGGACTTGGTTTGAAACTTCATCAGTTTTATCGGGTACGTTTATTCCAGCTACAGCTTCTTTTCCAACAATGGGAATTCCAGTTGGGTCATACACATTTTCGTATTCAACACCAATGAATGGAACTTGTCCCAGTGATCTAGCAATCATGACCTTGGAATTTGGAAATTTTCCTCCTGTAAATTTAGGACCAGATACGACTTTGTGTCCAGGTCAAACGCTTACTTTAAATGCAGCAGCTTCAGGGCCATATGATTCTTATTTATGGAATAACAATTCAACAGCCACCCAACGGTTGGTGACTTCTGCGGGAACGTATTGGGTTCGAGTGGGGACATTGAGAGAAAATCAAATTATCAACGGTGATTTTGAGCAAGGAAATACAGGTTTTACAACCAATTATACCGTTGGGACAGGTGGAGCGTGGGGTTTGGTTTCTAATGCAAGTACCTATGCAATTACAACATCTCCCAATTTAGCTCATACCAATTTTGCTTCTTGCGCAGATCATACGCCCGCTCCAGGTGTAAACATGATGGTCGTGAATGGCTCTGGAACACCGAATACCAATGTTTGGTGTCAAAATGTTCCTGTTCAGTCCAATACAGATTATCAGTTTGGTGCTTGGGTAGCCAATGCGTTGAATGAAATCAATGTCGCACAATTACAATTTTCCATAAATAGCTCAACACTTGGAAATATTTTCACAACTTCTACAAGCGCTTGTGGATGGCAACAGTTTTTTCAAGTTTGGAATTCTGGAGCAACCACTTCGGCGCAAATTTGCATTGTCAATCAAAATACAAGTGGAGGAGGAAATGATTTTCTTTTAGACGACATTACATTCCGACCAATTTGTTTCGATTATGATACCGTTGTTGTGACGTATGGAACCAATCCACAAGTGAATTTAGGTTCAGATCAAACTGTTTGTGAAACGGAGTCGATTGTTTTAGATGCTGGTAATACAGGAGCCAATTTTGTTTGGAATACAACTGAAACTACCCAAACGATTGCTGTTTCAACGCCAGGGACATATTCAGTTACAGTAACCAATGCATCGGGTTGCTCTGGGACCGATCAAGTTGTGATAAACCACGAATCTTCCGCAAATGCCGGTTCAGATATGACTTTGCTTGCCTGTGAAACAGAAGGAATTTTTGATCTAAATTCGATGTTATCTCCAGGAACGGATACGGATGGTATTTGGGAAGATCAAGATCAAACTTTAGCAACGAGCTTAACTGCAACAGGTCAACTAAATGTGGGCTTGTTAGCGGGAAATTATACGGCATATTATGTTTCTTATGGTGTTTTTTGTCCGAATGATACAAGTGAAATCGTCATTACTGTTCACGAACAACCAATTGCTGCTCCGCTTACTTCTTTGAATTTATGCAATTCGGTGGGCGCTTCACAAGCAATGAATGGTTTTTTATCGAGCGAGCAAATTGCTTTACCGCCATTTTGGACTGAGTTGACTGCAAGCGGACAATTTGATGCAACAAATGGAATTTTAGATTTATCCAATTTACTTGCAGGAACGTATGAATTTGCACATGTCTTACCCGCCGAAACTGCTTGTTTTAATGATACCACCTTTGTCGAAATTCAGATAACTGAAAATCCACAGGTTCAATTTTCTTCGAATGTAATTCGAGGATGCATTCCAGTTGATGTCAATTTCTTGAATGAAACCAATGCCAATGGATCTGTTGATTATACATGGGATTTTGGTGATGGAACTACCAGTAGTCAATTCAATCCGTCCCATTTGTTTACTTCAGTTGCTTGTTTTGATGTGACTTTGACAGCTGTTGCTAACAATCTATGTACTGTTTCGGAAACCATTTCGAATATGATTTGCGTCGATCCCTTGCCTTTGGCTGAATTCACAGCATCGCCAATGGTGACCTTATCCGATAATCCAAGCGTTCAGTTTTACAATGAATCAACATTGAATGAATTCAATCAATGGGATTTTGGTGACGGGTTTCTGAGTTCGGTTGAAAGTCCCAATCATATTTTTCCGATTGGAATTGCAGGAAGTTATTTGGTTACCTTGATTGTAACGACCGACGCTGGTTGTTCGGATACAACTTCACAAATAATAGTAGTTAAAGATCAATTAAATGTATATGTCCCCAATACGTTTACACCAGACGGAGATGAATTTAACAACGTCTTTGAAGCTGTTATTGTCGATGGATTTGATCCAACTTCATTTCAAATGAAAATTTACGATCGATGGGGAGAATTGATTTTTCTATCACAAGATATTTCCATAGGGTGGGATGGTTCTTATCGAGGAAATTACGCTAAATCAGACACCTACATTTGGGAGATTACATTCAAAGCAGACGAAAATGATAAAATGTACACCTACCGCGGTCATGTGTCGTTAATTCGCTGATGAATTAATTTATTCGTAAAAAGTTGGTTTTATTCAATAATAAGTTGATATTTGGTCTCTGTGTGATTTTTCTGTTTACCAAGTTTTCTCTTTTTGAACACATAAATAGAACTCAAATTAGCTTATTTTAATACAAATTTTTTAGTGATGAAATTATTTTTTTCTTTCTTGTTTGTTTCCTTATCTGGAATTGTTTTTTCTCAGAATCCCAAAACAGCAATAGACTACAACGATTATGTTGTTGATTTACAATCAAGAATTATTGCCAAGATGATCGAGTTTAACTTACATGTTTCCAGTGAAGAAGCGACACAAAATTCGGCAAATATCTATTTTGAGGACATGTTAAAAACTACAAAAGCAAGCATTTCAGAATTGGAAAAATTGCAACCTTTGGAAAAGGATTCGGATTTAAAAATGGCTGCAATGACATTGTTCCGTTTTTATGAAAAGACGATTGATCAAGATTACAGGAGAATTATTCAAATAATTTATGATCCCAATGGCATGACAGAAGAAACACAAGTTGAGTTTGATGAAATATTAACACGAATCACAGACAATGAAGCTAAAATAGACGAACAATTTCAAACGGAACAAACGAAATTCGCCAAAAAACATGGTTTTATGTTAATAGATAACGAGCTCCAAGAGGAAGTTGATAAACTTTAGATTGTTTTCGTCGCTTCGAAAAATATAAACACTATGTCTAGAAATAAATGCACATTTTACAAGCTTACTCATGTTCTTTTTTTCTTTTTTATTTTCAATTCTCTAGCATTTGGACAAGCGAAATCGGCTGATGAAGCTTTCAATGAGCTAACTAGAAAAAGAGGAAATTTTACACAAAATGTACTTGACTCGAAAGATGATTTTCGAAAAAGTGATTTTGCTTCCAAAGAAGAGTGGATTCAGTTTCTAGAAAGAGTAGCGCAAAAAGCTTTGGACGAAAATCGACAGCAATTACCTGAGGTTTTAGCTTACGTAGGTTGGAAAGTTCAAGATGAAAAAGAATTTGAAAAAGCCTATTTTTATTTTTACAAAACATTGCATGTTATACCCGAAAATTGGGGAAAGGATCTGAAAATTGCACCCAAATTTTACGAATACTTAGGGTTAAATTATTATCACTTTCGTCGTTATCCTAAAGCGGAAGAATATTTAAAAAAATCACTGCAACACCCTATGATTTCGGATCCGGATAGAATTAGTGTTCTCAACACACTTGGCTTGATTGCACGTGATTTAAAACAAATTTCATTGTCCAGAAATTATACGGAGAAAGCATTGACACTTGCTAAAAAACAGAATCACGATTCATGGATTGGTATTTTATCCGGGAATTTAGGCTATTTGTTTTTTTTGGAGAAAAACCATTCCAAAGCAAAGGAATTAATTTTGATTGATTTAGAAAGAAGTAAAAAAAACAATGAATTTGGAAGTTGGTTTAATGCTTTAAGTTTATTAATTGAATTGGAAATCGAATTAAATCAGCCTAAGGAGGTAAAACGCTACATGGATCAATTTACTGAAATGGCAAATTCGATGGAGCGGAAAGATTTGTCCCATTTACGTGTTATTTATCGGACAAAATCAGCATACCAGGAATTCATGGGTGATTTTAAAGGCGCATTAGAAAGTTACCGCAAATTTTCACTGTTAAAAGATAGTTCCAATCTTGTGTATAGTTTGACCAATATTCAAAACACCGAATTTCAAATCGATTTTGAAGCGCGACAAGCTGAAGTATCTGTATTAAAAGAAAAAGAAAAAAAGCGAAGTGCTCAGTTGCTTGCATTGTTTTTAATTCTTCTTACCATTCTTATTGCAGCAATTTTGGTGATACGTCAGATGCAAAAAAGAAAGAAACAAGAACTAGAAATTTTCCAAATACAAAAGCTTCAAGTTGAAAAAGAACTTCAATCGACCGAAAAAGAGATGAGAAGTTTACTTTCAAACATGGGACAAAAGAACGACTTAATTGATACCTTGCGTTCTGAGATTGCTTTTATCCAAGAGAATAAAGACTTGAAAATCAAAGAGGAAAAAGAAAAGATGCTAGAAAATCTTCAACAATTTACTCTTTTGACAGAAGAAGATTGGATTGAATTCAAAAAATTATTTGAAAAAATGCATCCTGGATTTTTTGCTTATTTCCAAACCAACCACAACGATGTAACCAATGCTGAAATTCGACTTGCAGCTTTAATCAAATTAAACCTTTCCAACTTCGAAATGGCTAAAACACTGGGCATTTCACCTGAATCTGTTCGTAAAACCAATTTGCGTCTTCGTAAAAAGGTCGGAATTGAATCCCAAGAAGATTTGATTCATTTTGTGAAAGAAATTAAGTAATCTGATTTTATTTCACTTTTATTTAACAAAAGGTTAATTGTCCCACCTTTGTCACACGCTTTTTTCGTGTTCTTGTGTTTGTTTAGTCTACCTTAGCCAAACACAATAACTATGAAAAAAATGAACATGCAAAACAAGACACGCAGAAGCAAAAATCTGCTGAAAATTGGTTTGATGGTTCTGGGCTCCGCTTTCGCTAACTTCGCGGAGTCCCAAACTGTCACTACTTCTTTAGCTACAGGTACAGGTAATACGACTCAGCTGCCAATTTATGGTTTATATGGGTATACATATAGCCAATCTATTTATTTGGCGTCTGATATCAATCCCGTTGTTCAAGGACAACCCTCTTTAATTACCAAAATCCGTTACTATTATGTATCCGGAAATTTAGCGAATTCAACCAGTTGGACCTTATACATGGGGAACACGACACAAGGAAATTTTGGTTCAACTACGAACTGGATTCCACTGACTGGATTAACACAAGTGTTTTCTGGGAACATTGTTGCGCCTGCTGGAGATTCTTGGCTAGAAATTACACTAGATACACCGTTTCCATACGATGGAACAAGCAATCTAGTGGTAGGAGTTGATGAAAATACAGCTGGTTATTCAAGTATAACATGGAGAAATCATACAACAGGAGCGAATCGTTCAATGTATTACTACAGTGATTCGAATAATCCTGATCCAAATTCACCTCCCACGGCAAGTGGACGTTTTGGGTCTGTACCGCAAACACAATTTGAACATACTCCTGCAAGTACTTGTGGTGCTACATTAACTCACACGACTACTTTGGCAAGTGATGATGATGTTTGCGTTGGCGATGTTGTCAACTTTTCCATTGATGATCTCGATTACTTAGATGGTCTGACTTATCAATGGCAATACAACACAACCGGAACATGGATAGATTTTGCAGGTGAAACGGATTTAACATTGTCCACAGAAATTAGTGAAACAATGAATGTTCGAGTTGTTGTTACTTGCGCTGCGGCGACTTCACAAGACATTTCTGAAGAAGCCTCTGTTATCGCAAATGCAAATCCTGTTGTTACTGTTGATGTTGATGAGGTTGCTTTTTGTTCGGGGTCCAATGTTGTAATCACTGCTACAGGAGCAGCAACGTACGCTTGGTCACCTTCTACGGGGCTTTCTGCAAATAACACTGCTTCAGTTACTGCAAACCCAACAAATACAACCATGTACACCGTTACAGGTACAAATGCCGCTGGATGTACAGCTACAGCAACTTCTTCGATTTATCCTTTGAGTAAAGCTAGACCAGAAATGACCGTTAATCCAACGGAAATTTGTGAACCAAATTCATTGGTAACATTAACAATTTCAACCAATCCTTCCAACTTAGCTGGAGGTGCTGATTGGGAATACCGTTTCTTAGGTCCAGATGGAACAACAGTTGCACAAGATTGGAACGTAAATCCAGTTTATACATTTATCCCAACAGAAGACAGCGTTTATGCTTTCTTTTATCAAATCAGAAGTAACAACTGTGCAGATGAACTTGACTCTGTTTTAGTATCGATTCCTGTTGGATTTGGTGCAAACGTGGATGTTGAAAACTACAATTGTACAAATTTAGGGGGTGTTGTTACTTTGAGTCAAATTTTTGGTCAACGAGAAGAGAATATTGTTTATGAAAACTCATTTTCAGATCCTACGAATAATGCTGGTTTGACTTTCACAGGTCAAGGACAATTGGTGAATGGAAAATTACAGTTGACAGCTTCCCAAACAAGTGCAAACGGATCAGCAACAATTACACTTCCAAGTTTTGTTCCAGCTCCAAATAACTCCATGACGGTTGAATTTAAGATTTCTACGGACTTACCGATTAACACTTTCGGAACGGGTGGTGCTGATGGTTTAGCTTATTCGTTTGCTGATGCATTCAACAATACAGGATCATTGCACAATGGAAATGGAAATAAATTGCGATTGGCATTTGATGCAGCTGCTAATTCACCCAACCAACCAGGTATTTACTTAACGTATGGATATGGAACAGCTGGAAACATCGATCCAGGAGCTGCTACCACATTGGCATTTTCGCCAAATACAGCATGGAAAAATCAATTGGATGTTCCAGTGGTATTCAACATTAATCCAGATGGAATTGCGAGTTTGACAGTTGGTGGAACAACCATTTTCCAAAATATCCAAATGCCACAAGCTTTCAAAGATGCTGACGTTTCTAACTGGAAACATTATTTCAGTGCTCAAACTGGTGGTGATGCATTGAGACATCAAGTAGCAGATTTTAAATTGTCTACAGGTGCTTTGCAATATGCTGTTGTACAAGAAGGCGTTTCTCCTGCAAACTGGCAGTTTTCACCTGTTTTTGAAGGATTATTACCAGGAACATACGATGTGTGGTTGACGAAAAATCCAGACGGAACATGTCAAAAAATGATCGAAACAATCGAAATTACGAATACCAATCCAGTGGTTGCATTAGGTGGAACAATCATTACGTGTGAAGGTGAAACAGTGACGTTAGATGCAGGAAATCCATCTGCCACTTACATTTGGTCTAATTCTAATGTAGTAACACAAACTTTGGATGTTACTGAAACAGGAACTTATTCGGTACAAGTGTTAGATACAAACAACTGTGTAGGACTTGGATCGGCAACCGTAATTTTTGAAGAAGCACCATCTGCAACAAGTATTTTTGTGCAAGGATTGTATCCAACGATCACTGCTTCTTTAGCTCAAGTGGCTAACGCAAGTGAAATTACTTGGGAAATGGGTGATGGAACAACTTATACAAATGCACCAGCAACAATATCACATACATACGACGAAGATGGAACATTTACGGTTACCGCAACTTTATCCAACGATTGTGGAGAAATTGAAGTGATCAAAACGGTAACCTTAATCAATACTGCTTCATTAAACGAAATGGTGTTGGAAGGGGTAAGTATGTATCCAAATCCAGCGAACAATCAAGTGAAAATTTCTTACCCTCCAATGGAAAATGGAACTATTCAAGTGTACAGTATCTCTGGTCAATTGATTGAATCTGTTTCCGCAAACGGGATGGAAACTTCTTTATCAGTGTTGAACTGGGAAAAAGGAATTTATTTAGTAAAAGTAAGTTCAAATGACAGAGCAATTAGTTTAAAATTGTCTGTGAACTAATCCAGAAAAATAAACTTCAATGCAAGAAGGGGTGAAGTAGTAGTCATCCCTTCTTTTGTCTTGTATTTGTCCCGTTACTTTATCGAATGAAACTACGTCTACAAAAAAATAAAACTTCAAGTATGAAATGCCTTCGTTGGATTTTCGCAAGTATAGTCTTGTTATCATCTCACTCTTTGTTTGCACAGTGTGCAGGTTTGTTTCCCAATTTTGGATTAGGAAATGACACTACGATTTGTCAGGGTGTTGGACTCTTGTTAAACGCTGGACCCGGTTACACCTCTTATCAATGGGATAATGGAAGTGTGAACCAAACACGCCAAGTTTCACAAGCAGGAACTTATTCTGTAACTGTCGGTCAGATTGGGACGAATTTAATTGTTAACGGTGATTTTGAATTGGGAAATTCTGGATTTTCGACTGATTATATTGTGGGTACAGGAGGAACATACGGTCAGTTAAGTAATGAGGGTACATACGCAATTACAACTTCACCAAATTTGGTTCATACCAATTTCAATGTTTGTCAAGATCACACACCGAATGGAACACAAATGATGGTTGTCAATGGCTCTGGAACACCGAATACCAATGTTTGGTGTCAAAATGTTCCTGTTCAGTCCAATACAGATTATTCGTTTAGTGTTTGGGCAGCTTCGGCAATCACGAATGCCAATGTAGCTCAATTGCAATTTTCGATCAATGGAGGGATTTTAGGTTCTGTCTTTTCTCCGCCAACAACTGGATGTTCTTGGAACCAATTTTTCCAAGTTTGGAATTCAGGCGTAAATACATCCGCACAAATTTGTATTGTGAATCAAAATACAGCCAATTCAGGAAATGATTTCATGTTAGACGATATTTCATTCGGGCCAATTTGCTATGCAACGGATGAAATTGTTGTTTCAGCCATTCCTTCTCCTGTGATTACAGCCTCGCCATCGGTTACGATTTGTGCAAACGAATCAACCACTTTAACAGCTACTTCAACGCAAACCAATCTAACTTATACATGGAATCCAGGTGCAACGGTAGCAAACGAAATAACGGTTAATCCAGCTACTTCGCAAGTGTATACCGTACTTGGTGTCACTCCCGAAGGTTGTCAATCCAATTTAGTTTCCGTTCCAGTAATTGTAAAACCCATTCCTGTGATAACACTGACTCCGAGTGCGAGTACCTTGTGTTCGGGTGAAACATTTCAAGCAACGGCAGTTTCTTCCGTAAACGGTACGACTTTCGTATGGCAACCTGTTTCGGGTACAGCGGGTATTCTTTTTGATACGCCAACGCAAACGACTACCTACACTGTTACAGGAACTTCGCCAAATGGTTGTGTTGTTTCTGAATCTCATGAAGTTGTAGTAACTCCGCCTTTGGAAGTAACGATCTCAGGAACGACTTCTTTTTGCGACGGAGCTCAAACAACATTGTCAGCAAGTTCGAATGCAGCTGGAACCGTTTTCACATGGTTTCCTGCGAATGTAACTGGAACAACACACACAACTTCCAGTACGGGAGAAATTATTTTAAGAGGACAAGCAGGAACCTGTCCTGTAGCGTATGATACAGTTGTTTTAACGGCTATTCCGAATCCGATTGTGGATGTTATCGATCAATTGGTTTTATGTCCGGGTGAAAGTACAAGCATCACAGCTAGTTCAGATCAAGCGAACAGTCTTTTTGTGTGGTCACCAACAAACGAAACAGGGCAAACGATCACAGTTCAGCCACAAGTTTCCATGTATTACTATGTTCAGGCAATGAATGGGTCTTGTATTTCGAATGTTGATTCCGTATGGATTGATTTGTCGGGTTTGTGTTCGTTAGATGTACCCAATGTCTTTACACCAAACAACGATGGAACGAATGATTATTTTTCGATGTTATCCTCCCAAGGAATTCAAGCGATGAATTGTATTATCGTTAATCGTTGGGGAAATGTGATTAACGAATTTGATATTCCCAATTTTCAGTGGAATGGAGAAGACAAAGAAGGAAATAAAATGCCAGAAGGTGTATATTTTTACTCAATCGTGGCAACCACAGCAGGAGGTTTAACGTTTGAAAAACAAGGGTTAATTCATTTACTACGTTGATTTAAATAAAAATAGCAACTAAAAAGGATGTCCATGTTGGATGTCCTTTTTTTTATATCGTTTTTTCCTTTTTCAACGGTATCGAAATCGTGAAAGAAGTTCCTTTTCCATAGTTACTTTTCACTTGGATAGAACCACCGTGTTGTTCAACGATGATTTTTACGTAGTAGAGTCCGAGGCCAAATCCTTTTACATTGTGAATGTTTCCGGTTGGGACACGGTAAAATTTATCGAAAATCAGTTTGATATTCTCTCGTTTGATACCGATTCCGTGATCGGTGATTTCAAACACAAGTTGATCTTTTTCGTTTCGGGTAGAAAGTTCAATTTCAGGAGCTTTTTCACCACAATATTTAATGGCATTGTCCATCAAGTTATAAACCACATTGGAAATATGCACCACATCTACATATAGCAACGAATTGCTGGCTTCCAATTGAATTTTCAAACTTCCTCCTGTATCTGCTTGGTTAAATTCAAAATTGTCTTTTACTTCTGCAATCAATTCATGGAAATCCAAATCACTCCGTTTCAGTTTCAAGGTGTCTTTGTCCATTTTCGCCACGTTCAACACCCGTTCCACTTGATTTTCTAAGCGCTTATTTTCTTTGTAAATGATTCCTGCATAGCGCTTGAGTTTCTCTGGGTCGTCGGAAAAATCACCCCGCATCAACATGTCACTCGAAAGTGCAATCGTTGAGATCGGTGTTTTCAATTCATGGGTCATGTTGTTGATGAAATCATTTTTTATTTCGGATATTTTCTTTTGCTTGACAATTACGCTGATCGCGAAGCCAAAAAAGATGGTGACAACCAAAACGATGATAATCATAAAAATCCATGGCGATGCAAGTTGATCGAGCGGTTCGATGGATTTGTTGGCCACATTGGGGAAAAATACAGTGAAATAATGTCCGTCTTTTTTCCAAGTAAGTTCGGGAGAAGTAATTCCGTTTAAGGTGTCAGACGCTGGTTTGTAGGAGTTGTTGGTAAAACGAATCATGTTCCCAAAAACAATGCTATCGGTAAAACAGTCATAGATTCCATATTGAAAATCTTGGTGAATGTTTTGCGCATCAAATTCCCTTTTGAGCAGGTTTTCTAAGTAGTAGGGGTGAAGTTCTTCGCTGATATCCACGCTAAAATAGTTGGTGCGGATTTGATTCACCGCACCGTAAAGATCGGAGCTATCAGACAAATGAGTAGAAATTTCTTCCAAAACATTGCGCAGTGAAATGTGAACTTGCTCCGTAAACTGTTTGATGTTTAAGGAATCTTCTTTTTCTTGAATGGCAACGTCTTTGGCTTGTGCGTCAATGGTTTTTTTGATCCAATAATATTGAACAAATAAAATACTTGACAAAGAAATTAAGCCAAGAAAAACAACAGCGTTAATCGTTTTTCTACCCATTTGGAGTTATTGTGCGTCCAACCAAGCAAGGATTCCTCCTTCTAAGTTGTACAAATTATCGTATTGGTGATTTTGTTCCAAGTATAAAATAGCGTTTGCGCTTCTTTTTCCTGAACGACAATGAATGACCACTTTTCCTTCTTTGTTGATTTCTTCAAATCGAGTGGGCACTTCGCCAAGTGGAATTAAATGACCGTTCATGTTTGCTTCGTCGAATTCGAAAGGTTCGCGCACATCAATTAGTTGAAAAGGTTCACCTGCATTCATCCATGCTTTTAATTCTGAAACGTTGATTTCTTTCATTGCTCTGTTAATTTTCACAAAGGTACGACAAGAAAAGGAATAGATGATGTTTCGTTATTCAAAAATCGCACAAACCGTTTTGCTTTTATTGCTTGCTTTACACCCGGAAAAAGCGATTCCGATTTCATGGGTATTTTGTCTATTTGCGATAACAGGCGAGAAAACAAAGTCAAACGAATAACTGATGGTAACCTGTTGCTTGAATTTAAAGTTTAATCCAAAAACAAAGGATTCTTGGTTGCGCAATCCGACTGCCATTCCGATTTTGTTGGCATAATCTGCTACCAATGCAACATCAATCGAACTAGGACCTTTGGGTGGGATTCGCATCATCACTTGGGGAATCAAACTCCATGTTTCTTGAAACAAAAAGCGATAACCTCCATTCAAAGCGGTATGAAAACGAAAACGTGAATCGGTGCCAATGTCGCCCCACGCACCTCGTGGAAGTTGATTGAATACCAATCCTCCATAATAGTTCTTCCCGTTTAACCAAAATCCAATTTGGGCATCGGCAGCAATTGCACTATTACTTTCCGCAATCGCCGCATCGGGCACCAAGGTCGTTGTTTTTGCTTTGTCGAAAATCCACTGTTGAACTCCAGCACCGATTCCTATGGAAAGCCGATCGTCGGGAGTGAAATTTTGGTGAAAAGCGTAATTTAAGTTCAAGCGATTGGCCGTAAATGGACCTATTTGATCACGCTCAAATTTGAATCCTACACCTTGACGAGGAGTGAAAATGCGTTTTTTCTTGGTGTAAAGGGGAGCCGCAAAAGTGAGAAAACCACTGTTGGGAGCGCCTTCAAATCCATTCCATTGGTTGCGATAAGCAGTTCGGATATCCACACAGGGTTTGATGCCGGCATGAGCGGGGTTGTGGGCAAACTGATTCCAATACCACTGAGAGTATTGAGGGATTTGTTGTGAAAATCCGAATGGAAAAATAACCATTAAGCAAACAAATAGAAACAAATGCTTCATCGAATCAAGGTTAAAGTTCCACGAAAAGGTTCCGGAAATTGAGTCGTTCTCAAATTAATGGAATAAAAGTATACACCTTCATTGGCTGGTTTCCCGTTGATTGTTCCGTTCCAGGATTTGGTTAAATCATAACCAGTTGCTTGAAATACTTCTTGTCCCCAGCGATCGATGATTTGAACCAAACAATCGGGGTATAGTTCCAATCCAGGAATGTACCATGTGTCGTTTGATCCATCTCCATTGGGTGTGAATGTGTTCGTGATTTCTAAATCTTTTTGAACAAAAACAGTAGCTTGATCAGAAAAAGTACAGATGTTGTCCGTTGCTTCCAAGAAATACGTCGTCGTTTCATTCGGCATCACATACGGATTCAAAACAGTTGAATTACTGATACTAAAGGTTGGTGACCACGAATAAAAAGGTGCGTTCGTTGAACCATTTAATTGTACCGATTGACCTTCCAAAATGTATTTGTCTGGCCCAGCATCAACCGTTGGTTCGGTTAAAACCGTAAAGGGACCAACTTGACCATTGAGAACTACGGGACAAAGCGTATAACAGGAAGTGATTACCGAAATAAAATCACCGGTTTCCAATTGTGCCGTTTCGAAGGTATTGGTCGTAGTGATTCCGATCGTATCTCCATTTTTTAACCAATAATAGGTTTCGTTTTCGGGACAATTGGCTGTGTCAGCAAAAAATTGAACTTTGTAATCTTTACAAACAGTTAATCCACTTGTTTGTAGTAACATACTTGGAGGAATCCGATTGACAGCACTTCCCGTTAGAAATACATCCATACTTGCTTCCGCTGGAGAAGTAGCGCCGTTGTTTTGCGCACCACTAATCACCACATAATACGTGCTGTTCGGTGGTAAATCGATTGCAGAGAGTGTAAATTGACCTCCAGCGTTTGAAACACAATTGCCTACTTGGGAAAAAGTAGTTGCATCACAAGGAGCAACAGCTTGCAGGATGGTTGCTTGCAATTGATTTCCTTGATTGACTCCATTTTCGAATTGAATGTTTGAAAAAACAATATCAACGTCAGCTGTATCATCACTAGTCGTTTGAAAAGTCAACCAAATGGAATTTTCTGGTGAAAAACAAAAAGTAAAATCGTCCTCACAGCCCGGGCAGAAAGTAACATTTGCCCCAATGTTGTTTACATTAATGGAAACATTTGGACATAATTCTTGCGCTTGAATGCATTGATTGTAGCTTTCCTGATTGAAAGAAAGGAAAGGCAAAAAAAGCATTAACGAAAGTTTAACAACTAGTTTGTGCAGCATGAAAAAGCCTTAATTTGTCCCTAAAATTACGGTTTTTCAGCCAATGGTTACATCTTTTTTTGAAGTTTCCTGTTGAAAATGATACGTAAAAGAAGAAAATTTAGGATTTTTGGCACAATTATGGGCTTACGCCACCAAATTAATGCTGAAAAGATATGAAAAGAATCATTACACTATTTTGCAGCCTTTTTATCGTTGTATCGTCACTTCAATCTCAATCGAAGTTAGATTACGATAATGATTCTCGCTGGTTTTGGGGATTAAACATAGGCACAACTTGGCAAACAACCGATATTCAGAATCGCAATGATTTGGGGATGGGGTTTATGCTTGGGAAATCATTCAATTACAATTACGGAAAATTAATTTCCTTCGATATTCGGGGAAGGTATTTGTATGGTGATTGGTATGGATTAGATACGGATACGACGCAAGCGGGGAATTTGCCTTCTGTATTAAAACAAAATCCGACAAATTATTTGGATACTTTTGGTTATGCCTACTTAAATTATCGCTCGACGGGTCATCGTTTGGCGCTAGAATTGGTATTGCATGCCAATCGTTTTCGTGAGCGAACAGGTTGGGATCCCTATATTTTTGGAGGTGTTGGATTAACTTGGTTCAATACCAAAGGAAATTACCTAAATGATACCGATAGCTTAGGTGGAAATGAGATGTATCAATTTGATCCTGCTGCCAATTATTCCAAAATTCAAATGAAAGGTCTTTTGGATGATTCCTACGAAACAGATTTAGATGGTCCTGGTTACAAAGTAGGTTTTATGCCTAGCTTAGGTTTTGGTCTTGGTTATCAAGTAGGGCCTCGTTTTTCATTGGGTGTTGAACATAAAACAACCTTTACGCGTGTTGATGATTACGATGCTTACATCAGCTCAAAAGGAAGCTATAAAGCCGATTTATATCATTACACTAGTTTTTATTTGCGTTTTCAAATTCGTGGAAGAAGACCAGTAACAGAAGTGGATAATTCTTTGGAAAAAATTCCTGAATATACCGAACAAGAAATCGTTCAAGGAACACCACGTCCACCGCTTGTTGATTTTACAAATCCTGCTGCTTCAGGAACAACCGTAACTGTTCCAACTTATACAATTCGTGGTAATGTTCGTTACGTTGAAAATATTTCAGGTGTTACTTTCCGCCAAAATGGAAATTATGTTGGAAACTTCAGCTTCAATCCTCAAACAGATCGATTTGAAAGTGTTGTTAATCTAGTGCCCGGACAAAATGTTTTTGAATTGGTAGGGATCAATGCAGATGGAACCGATGCTGAAACAACAGTTATTATTTACCAACGCGAAATTCCAACGCCACCTGTAGTAACGATCACCAATCCAGCTACAAGTCCAGCAACGGTGACGAATGCTAATTTTGCATTCCAAGGTTCTGTGTTGAATGTTCAAACGCAAAATCAAGTTACTTTAACTGTTAACGGTCAACAAACAACCAATTTCCAGTTCAATCCAAGCAATGGAGTCGTTACTTCACCACTTGTTCTGAACGTTGGAACAAACATTGTAACTTTGACTGGAACAAACAACGCAGGAACTGATTCAGAAACAACCACGATTATTTATCGTCCACAACAAACAGAACAACCACCTGTTGTTTATTTTGTTGATCCACATGTCAATCCGTACACGACTAATCAAAATACCTTTTTGATCAATGCGGAAGTGTTGCATGTTTCTGGTCGTCAAAATGTTGTGTTTAAGCAAAACGGTGCTGTAAATCAAAATTTTACATACAACGCATCAACGGACGATTTCCAGAGTAATGTGGTTTTGGTTCCAGGTCAAAATGTTTTTGAAATCATCGGATCCAATTCAGCAGGAACAGCGCAAGCAACAACGATCATTATTTATGAACGTCAAGCTCCACGTCCACCGGTTGTTACGATTACCAATCCAGCGACAAATCCACACACGACGGATCAAGCAGTGTTTGTTTTAGGTTCAACTGTGTTGAATGTGACACAAGCAAATCAAGTACAAGTTCAGTTGAATGGTCAAAATTTGAACAATTTCACATTCTCTGCACAAACTGGAGCGGTTACGGCTATTTTGAATTTGAATGAAGGATCGAATACAGTTTTAGTACGCGGAACAAATAATGATGGTACTGATTTTAAACAAACGGTGATTGTGTATCGCAAGCCAGTTCAGCAACAACCACCATTTGTAACCTTTATTAGTCCAAATGTGAATCCATTTACAACCACTGCAACATCACACAACATCGTTGCAACGGTATTGAACGTGGATAATGCAAGTGGCATTAATGTCAATGTGAATGGTGCGATTTACGCTAATTTCAGCTTCAATACAGCAAACAAGCAGGTAACGTTCCCATTGAATTTAATCGAAGGATCAAATGTGATTGTGATAACAGGAACGAATGCAGTTGGAACAGATTCGAAAGTACAGACGATTATCTATCGTAAACCAATGACCTTAACACCACCAGTGGTTACGTTCTTGGATCCGATTAACAATCCACAAACGGTATACGAACAAACGTATGATGTAAAAGTACGTGTTGAAAATGTTGCCGGAAGCCAAAATATCCAATTGAAAATCAATGGAGTAGTTTCAACAAACTTTTCATATAGTCCATCATCACAATGGATGACATTTACAACAGGTTTGTTGGTTGGAGCGAATATTTTTGAAGTAGTTGCCACCAATGCAGCAGGACAAGATATGGAGACAACTACGATTGTTTACCGTCGTCCAGATCCAATGAATCCTCCTGTTGTGACGATCACAACTCCAGCGTCAAATCCACACGCATCGGCTACTAGTACAACACCGATTCAAGCAACCGTTTTGAATGTGGATGATGCAGGAGATATTATAGTTCGCGTTAATAATCAAGTTTTCTCTGGATTCAATTATGACATGAATTCAAAGCAATTGTATTTCACGATGAACTTAAATGCTGGAAATAATACGTTAGAAATTACGGCTGTAAATGCAGCAGGGCAAGCATCAGATTCACGTGTGATCAACTACAAACGAGAAGCGGTTGTTCCAGCTCCATTTGTAACGTATATTCAGCCTGCAAACCCAGGTTCAACGGTGACTTCACCAAGTTATACCATGATTGCGCGCATCACAAATGTCTCTCTAATCAACCAAGTGCAAGTGGAGATGAATGGACAGATGATTAGTCAAAGTAATTACAGTTTCAATCCAACGACGCGTGAAGTTAGTTATCATACCTCTTTGAATCCTGGAAACAATACATTTGTTGTTACTGGAACGAATTCAGGAGGAACACATGCAGCGAGTACGAATATTTTGTATCGTCAGCCTGTTGCACCATGTAACAAACCTACAATTACGTTCATTCAACCTGCAAATGGGTCGGTTGATTTGACGGAAGCAACATTTGTGTATCAAGCTACTATTACACAGATTACCAATGCTTCTCAAGTGAAAGTAAAATTGAATGGCGTGTTGCAAAGTGGAATTAATTACGAAGCAGCAACGAATAAGATTTCGGGATCGTTAGCATTGAGTGAAGGTCAAAATATTTTGGAAGTAGTTGCTACGAATTCATGCGGAGAAGCAAAAGCTAATAGCACGTTGATATACAAAAAACCAGCTGCTCCATGTAATGCACCAAGTGTTACATTCACCGTTCCAAGAACCAATTCGATTTCGGTTGAAGGAGCTACGTATGAAATCAAAGCAAGTGTGTTGAATGTCGCAGCGAAATCAGAAATTACGTTGATGGTGAATGGTGTTGCAGTTCCGTTTAATTTTGATCCTACAACCAAATTAGTAAGTGCAGCAATCAACTTAACTATTGGTTCGAATGTGATTCAAATTCAAGTTTCAAATGCATGTGGTTCTGCGCAAGCAAGTACAACAATCGTTCGAAATGAATGTAAGATTCCAACATTGACATTGGTTCAGGCATTAGCACCACACAAAGGAACGATCACGGGTGAAGCGTTTACCATGACAGTTGCAGTTACAGAAATTAGTCAGAATAGTCAAATTTCAGTGAAACAAAATGGAACTGCGATTAATTTTGTTTATCAACCACAATCGAATACCATTTCCATTGATCGAACGTTGATTGTTGGAAACAATAAATTTGAAATTACGGTTACGAATAATTGTGGTTCAGCAACTTATAAGCACGATGTCATTCGAAAGCAAGATCCAAATGCTGTTCCTCCAAAAGTAAATATTGTGAATCCAGCAACCTCTCCATTCAATACATCAGAAGGAGCAATGCAGGTGAAAATTACCACACAATATGTTACCTCTTCAAGTCAGATTGGTGTGACGGTGAATGGCATTTCAACCAACTTTGATTTCAATCCATCTACGAATACAGTTACGTTTAATCGTACTTGGGTGGAAGGAGCTAACGTGATCATGGCAACAGTTGTAACACCATTTGGTACAGATTCAGATACGAAAACAGTCATGTACAAGAAAGCACAAACGGTTTCTCCACCGAAAATTTTCTTGACAAATCCAACAACTTGTCCAGCTACATTGCCTGTTGGAACGACGAATGTTACAGGATATGTTACGAATATTACGAATTTGAATCAGGTAACAATCAAATTGAATGGTCGTCCGACAGGAAATATCAATCCTGTTTTAAACAACGGACAATTGACATTCTCCATACCGATTAGCTTTGGATCAGGAAGTAATCCGATTACGATTCAGATTGATGCTAACAATGGACAGGGAACAGATAGTAAAACATGTGTTTTGTCTGTACAACAAACATCGACGACTACAGGAAGTGGATCTTCAACAGGTACTATTGGAACAGGAAAAGTTCCAACAGGTGGTTCAGGTGCGGGACAGCCAAAAGGTGATGGGAAAATTGAAACAGGTACAGCTCCTGCACGCAAGCCAGGAACGACAAAACCAACAACTACAACACCAGAAACAGCTCCAGCTCGTAAACCAGGAACTGTTCCAAACAGAGGAAAATAAAATCAAAATGAGTAGTAAATCCCGGCATTCGTGTCGGGATTTTTTGTTTAAGAAAGAAACACAGTTTTTTTATTTTTACTTTGTTCATTCAAAATTGAAATTATGGACATTTTGCACGATTTTTTGCTTGTTTTCCGTGAAAGATATCCCACCCGAGTATTTAATCGGGGAGAGCACTTGGTATCGTCAGGAGAAACGGAAAAAAATGTATATTGGATTGAAGATGGGGCAGTTCGGGCTTTTTTTCAGGAAAAGGAACTTGAACATACCATCCGATTGGGGTATACCGGAAATTTGATTACTTCTGTACATTCTATTTTATCGGGATCTCCGTCCGAAATTACGATAGAAGCAATCCGAAATTCACGTGTATTGTGCGTACCAAAAGAGGCTTTTTTTGAATTTGTTCATGGTTCAGACGATCGAAAAAAAGGATATTATCTCCTCCTTGAACATTTAATTCAGCAACAATTAGAACGAGAAATTGATTTGTTAATTACATCGCCTGCTGAGCGTTTAGCTCGTGTTTTGCAACGAAGTCCAGCCGTTTTTCAGGAGATTCCACTAAAATATATCGCTGCTTATTTAAGGATGACTCCTGAAACACTCAGTCGAATTCGGAAATCTTGATTTCAATCAAGAAAAAATTGCTATCATACAGTGAACTTTGTCAAAAAATAAAAGACATGAAAAGACAAGACTTGACAAACGAATTAAAAGCGATTTTGACGCGGGTAAAGCAGGAAGTTCAAACATGGGAAAATCTATCCTTGGAACAACTCAACAAACAGCCTTCCGCCGAAAGTTGGAGTGCACTTGCATGTTTGAATCATTTAAATCAATATGCTCAGTTTTATTTGCCCGAATTAAAACAGCGAATCGAGCAAAATACAAGTCAAGCAAATGCTGAATTTTTTCCAGGAATGTTGGGAGATTACTTTGCTAAGTCGATGTTGGTGGTGAATAATCAAGTAAAAAAAATGAAATCGCCCAAAGATATGCGACCTACTCATTCAGCCTACACGCTGGAAGATTTGCACCAGTTTATAGCAGATTTAGAAACAATTTCCGTTTTGTTGGACGATGCACAAAAAGTTGATTGGACGAAAACCAAAGTTTCGATTTCACTCACACCTTGGATCAAATTACGTTTGGGGGACACGTTTCGTTTTTACATTTATCACATCGATCGACATGTGTGGCAAGGAAAACGTGCGTTGAAATAGATTATTTATACTTGTCATTGAGTCCTTTTCCAGCCAAAACGAGCGGTTTGATTTTTTCGATTCGCTTGTTTTTAGTGGATTCTTGCTTTGCTTCATCGATATATAAGATGTATTCTTTTTGTTTTCCAGGAGTTAATTGACCAAAAGCCAATTGGAATGAAATATCCGAATTGAGTGCTTCTTGAAGTAAAACCCCAGCTTGGATTGGAGTAAATTTGCTTGGTTTAATTTTTAACCCTTTTTTTTCTATTTCGATTGCTTCATACACGTATTCGAGTATTTTCTTGGCATTGATTTCTTCTTTCGAATAAAAGCGCCATTGACGTAGTGACTTTGTTTTCTCTTCATTGGCATTCACCAGTACTTTGTAAGGATCGTTTAAAAATACGCCATTGTAAAACCAAAGGGTAAAAAAATGGGTGAACCCACCACAACTAACGACATTTTTTCCTTCAAAAGTATAAACTTCCGCTCCCCATTTGATTTTTTTTTTCGAGTGGTGCCTGATCTAAAATTTGTTTGAGTTGAATCACTTCTTCCTGCCATTTCGGATTTTCCATATCTATTTCTTTTTTGATATAACTTCCTGCATACTACACTGAATTAGGTCGTCTAGTATTTCTATTGGGATTTTGTTTAAGTGAACAAATGTCCATCCTTGAAGACCCCATTTATTAGGAACAGGATAGATGTTTTCGGTGTTTGTTTTTGAAAATACATCTTGGTCAACAAGCGATAATTTGAAACAAGCGAGGTCTTTTTTGTAGTCGTAAGTAACAACGATTTTCTTTTTCCATCGCAAAGAAGTTTTTTCAAAATGTGGAGTTTCCACCATATCTGGAAAGGAAAGTATTTTGTTTCTAACAAATTCAAAGTTACTCATTGGTTATTTTTTGATTAGAATACTTCTTTCGACTTCATTTATACTACATTGCAAAAGATCAAACAAAACTTCATCATCAAGTTTGTCAATCTGCACATTGATCCACCCCAATTTTCCTAATCGACCGGGAGAAGGGACTATCCATTCGGGTAAAATTCGTGTAAAAACATCTTGGTCAATTTTGGAAAGTCGAAAACGAGCAAATCCTTCTTCTTCATAATGCGTCACGATTACTTTTTTCTTCCAGCGAAGCGCATATTTGTGGCTACTTAGTAAATCATCTCCATCCGGAGCAGCATAAATATACTCTTGTAGTTTTTTCATTGCAAGCATACATTAAAGGTACACTATTTTTTTATTCATCCCCCCTACGAGTAATCGATTTTCGTTTCTGATTGAAACAACACTTTTTGTTTTGAAAAAAATGATTTTTAATTTACTTGTCATGTAGTTAGTAAATTACAATAAAAAAAGCGCCTAATTCTTAGACGCTTAATTACTTTCTGTTAATGTATTATTCTATTTCAGCCGACGAACAAGGAAATGCTCGATCTACTTTTTTGAATAGACCTTGTAATACTTTTCCAGGACCTACTTCGATTACTTCGGATGCACCATCTGCAATCATTTGATGCATCGTTTGAGTCCAACGAACGGGAGCAGTTAATTGTGCTACCAGATTTTTCTTGATTTCTGCTGGATCAGATACAGCAGTCGCTGTTACATTTTGGTAAACGGGACAAATTGGCGTTTGGAAATTTGTAGCTTCAATCGCAGCAGCAAGTTCTTCGCGTGCAGGCTCCATCAAAGGAGAATGGAATGCGCCACCAACCGGTAAAATCAATGCTCTCTTTGCGCCAGCTTCTGTTAATTTTGCACATGCTTCTTCAACAGCTTTAATTTCACCCGAAATAACCAATTGTCCTGGGCAGTTGTAGTTAGCAGCAACCACTACGCCATTAATTTGTTCGCAAATTTCTTCCACTTGTACATCTTCTAAGCCCAAGATTGCAGCCATGGTTGATGGTACAGCCTCACAAGCAGCTTGCATAGCTAAAGCGCGTTTGTACACTAAACGGAGTCCATCTTCAAAAGAGAGAGTTTTATTGGCTACCAAAGAAGAAATTTCCCCCAAGGAATGACCAGCAACCATGTCTGGTTGAAAAGCATCACCTAAACATGCCGCTAAAATAGTAGAGTGTAAGAATATTGCTGGTTGAGTAACTTTTGTTTGTTTTAGTTCTTCATCGGTTCCTTCGAACATGATTTTTTGAATGTCAAAACCAAGAATATCATTTGCCTGAGCGAAAAGCGATTTTGCTAAGTCTGATTTTTCGTACAAATCTTTTCCCATTCCGGAAAATTGCGCCCCTTGACCTGGGAATACGTATGCTTTCATAATGTTCGTTTTCGAATTATCGGGTGTAAAAATAACAAAAGAGGTGAAAAACTTCCTGATTTAGTCTAATTCAATATTAAAATCAGACGTGAAAGATAAGTTTCCATCCACTAATTCCGTTTTACCAGGGATTTGGAATCCTTTTATTTTAGTGGTTTTTCCTTTTTCAAGAAGGTCGTAAATCTGTTTGTCTGTTAGTTTTTTACCCAAAACTTCAAACGGGATTTTAAATCCACAAACAGCAAAGTTACCACATCCATACGCCGTTTTTCCTTTCTTTAGCAAATGAGATTTACATTTAGGGCAATTCATCTCTTCCAATTGAATTTCTTCTTTCGGTTTTTTTTCGCGTGGTTTGCGTTCTTTTTTTTCTTCTTCTACTGGCTTTTCTTCTGTAATCGTTATGATTCTTCGCGTATTGAAAATAACCTCATTACACAAATCTACCACCATTTGAATTAATTCTTTTTTAAAAATATCGATAGAGTATTCTCCTTTTTCGATTAAGCGCAATTTACGCTCCCAATCCCCAGTTAATTCCGGACTTTTGAGTAAATCATTTTGAATGGTGTCAATCAAATCGATACCGGTTTGTGTTGCGATCAGATTTTTCTTTCTCTTTTCGATATATTTTCGTCGAAATAAGGTCTCGATAATGTTTGCGCGTGTGGACGGACGTCCAATTCCATTGTCTTTGAGTAATTCACGCATTTCCTCGTCTTCCACTTGTCGACCTGCTGTTTCCATTGCACGAAGTAAGGTAGCTTCTGTATATGGTTTTGGAGGAGATGTTTTTCCTTGGTGAATTCGCGGTTCGTGTGGTCCACTTTCTCCCTCGGTAAAATGCGGCATTACTTTTTCTTCTTCTTGTTCATTTTTGGGTTTTGCATCACCTGCGTAGACTTCGCGCCAGCCCGGTTCAATGATTTGTTTACCCGTTGCTTTGAACTCGATGGAACCTACTTTTCCTAAAACGGTGGTGTTTGACACCTTACATTCAGGGTAAAATGCAGCAATAAAACGCTTGGCAATCAAATCGTATATGTGTTGTTCTTGCGGAGAAATTCCTGATGGAACAATTCCCGTTGGAATGATCGCATGGTGATCGGTTACTTTTTTATCATCGAAAACCGTTTTGGATTTCGGAATCGGTTTTTGTAAAAGCGGAGCTGTCAATTGACTGTAATATTTCATCCCTTGTAAAATGCCTGGAATTTTAGGATGTAAATCTTCCGAAAGGTAGGTCGTATCGACACGTGGATAGGTGACTAATTTTTTTTCGTATAAATTTTGAATGAATTTTAGTGTTTCATCAGCTGAATAAGCATGTTTTTTATTGGCTTCAACCTGTAATGAAGTCAAATCAAACAAGCGTGGATTTCCTTCTTTTCCTTCTTTTTGCTCAAAGGATGTAATTTCAAACGGATGACTTTTTAAATAAACTAGCCCTTTTTCCGCTTTTTCTTGAGAAGTCAATCGTTCTATATTCGCTTGAAATTCTGTTTCCTTGTAGATGGTTTTTAATTCCCAATAATCTTCTGTCTTGAAGGCGTCAATTTCCTTTTGTCGTTGAACAATCATCGCTAAGGTCGGAGTTTGTACCCTTCCAATCGACAATATTGCTTTTCCTTGACCAAATTTTTTGGTAAACAAGCGTGTGGCATTCATTCCAAGTAACCAATCACCAATTGCACGTGCACTTCCTGCTGCATACAAGTTATTGTATTGTGCACTTTCGCGCAAGTTCCGAAATCCTTCTTCTATCGCTTCAACGGTCAGGGAAGAAATCCATAAACGCTTGATCGGTGCTGTGCATTTTGCTTTGAGTAAAACCCAACGCTGAATCAATTCTCCTTCTTGACCGGCATCCCCGCAGTTGATTACTTCTTCTGCAGCTTGAACCAAACGACTGATTATATGAAATTGTTTTTGGACCCCCGAATCATCCATTACTTTCACACCAAAACTAGAAGGAATCATCGGTAAATCTTCCAGTCGCCAAGATTTCCACTTTTCTGTGTAGTCATGTGGTTCTTTGAGCGTACATAAATGTCCAAAAGTCCAAGTCACCTGATAGCCATTTCCTTCGTAGTAACCGTCTTTGCGTTGTTTCGCTCCGATTACTTCCGCAATATCTTTGGCTACACTGGGTTTTTCTGCAATACAGACTTTCATAAATGTTTTGGGCATTCTACAAGTGAACAGACAAAGATACGAAATTTGAAAGGAAAGTGCGAATGAGGAAAGATGATTTATCGAATTTGAAAGGTATTTTTTTTATTACTTTAGTAAGATGTTTCGATACCAACTTGAACAAGCGTGGCCACAGAGGGAAGAAAGTTTTCATGTAATTCCATTTATTTATTTCGATTGGAAATTAGTTATTATACTTAGCTGTTTACTGCTCGTAGTATTTTATTTTTACTTTAACAAGAAACGGAAATGAAGCAAGTCAAAACCACAATTTTGACATCGATTCAAGCGAAGCAAATTGATTCTTTATGGAACGAAGAATTTCCATCCCAATTACAAGGTCGTTTTTGTTCAGTATTGGAAGGAGTGGATTATTTTGCACATTATTTAATTCAGGATGAGCTTGAAAATGTAGTATCATGGGCGGTTTAATATGAAAAAGATCAAGAAATTCGATTTTCTATTTTAGTGAGTAAGAATCAGCAGAAAAAGGGATTCGGTATGTTGTTACTGAATCAATTAAAAGAAGATTTGAAAGAATTTTATGGTTGGGTTGTTGATCATAATAATGACTTAAAAACCTCAGTTCGATTCTTAAAACAAAGTCAAAATTAATTAAATGACTTGGT
>CAYRMV010000033.1:0-25748 GCA_964425255.1 uncultured Flavobacteriales bacterium | reverse complement strand
TATTTTTGTTTGGGGTGCAAGTTTTAATTCTGGAGCAAAAATGGCAAGCAGCGGATTGATGTTTTTCAACGTAAAATCATACGTAAAATGACTATTTATCTTCGATTTGCTGGATTCTTTTTGAAAGAGTGCAGGAAAAATGGTCGCAAATTGATTGTTCATTTCAGTTCCAATGTGATTCAAATCTACTTTTCCAGAAGCTTGTATATCAATCAGATTGCTTAACAATTTCAATTGGTCTAATTCGGGAGAACGTTGTAGATCTAAATCCACATAATCGAGTCGGATATCAAGTTTATTCTCCCGGTAGTAGAAGTCTTCCAAATAGGCTTTACCCGAATAGGAATTGATGTCTTCTCCTGACATATTGACCACCAATTTGGTTTTTAATTCTGTATCCTCTCGATCAATCCAATTGATTTTATTTGGAAAAACATCTTGAATGGTCACTTCAAACTGAAAATCTTGTTTTTTTCCTACGAAAATACTTCCATCAAAGTCCAAGATAGCATTTGGATCACGCAAATCAATATCTCCTGTGAAAAGTTCATCGATGTAAGAAGCTTTGTTTACTTCGATGTCTTTGTAGGCATAATCCATGAATTCGAAGTGACTGAAATTTCCATTGATGTGATTGATATGTACATCAAAACCTGGGAATATTTCACCGTTTAAAAAGAGTTTGCCTGCCAATTTACCAAAAGAACGATTGTCGATGAATTTACCTAAATCAAAACTATCAATTTTTATGTCGTAATCTTCACTGGAGCTTTGTTCGAAAGTAAACGAATTGTTTTTCGGATTTTCAGTAAACATGATTCCATGGTCTAATTTCACCGAACCAAGAGCCGTTTGAATACGTTCTGCTTCCACAACGAATTGACTGTAAAACCCGTCCACTTTCAGGTTTTTTGCTTCAAAATGGTTTAATCGTTGTAATTCTTGTCCAATATATATGTATTGAGCTGCTGCGTCTTTCGGTAATTTTAGTCGTGCCAAATCGTTCATGTCGATGTAGGCATAGGACAATTTTTCTTGGAAAAACGCTTGATCAAATTCACGGAAATCGGGTAGGTTGATTGTACCTTCTAGTTTGGTTTTTTTCCCCATGAAAAGTTGAAGGTTTTCTACACGTAAGTTTTTAATTTTTTTCGAAACATCACCAGAAAGGATCACTTTTTCGTCCATACCTTCTAGTGCGGTTCCGAAATATGAAATATCTTTCAGAGAAACGATGCTCGTTTTGATGTGAGCATTAAGTTCGACGCTGTCTTCGAAGGTTTGAAAGTCTTCGATTTCGTTCATTCCAAAATCCAAGTTCCCCATGTGAACCCTAGAGTAAGGTGTTTTAATTCGCAGGTTATCAAGATGTAATCCAACTGAGTCAATTTGAACAAGTGAAGAAAATTTATCCAATTCAAAACCACCTTTTTCACGAAAAGAAATGTGTTTCATGAACAATTTGAGCACACCATTTTTGGAGGTAATGTTGCTGGCGAAAAGATAAACATTTTTGAATTTGAGGTGATCGTAATCCATTCCGAAGTTAGAATACGTTTTACGGTAATCATCGTAATGAACAGTTACTTGGGTCAATCTCAGGTTTTTTAAGAGAACATCAATCGGTTTTGATGGTTCTTTTTTAGGTTTTCCTGAATCAAAATAATCTTGAATAAACCAATAATTGTAATCACCTGATTTTGCTTCTCGCGCAATTTTTACTTTTCCTTTTTCAAGTGCAACTTCGTTGAGCGTCAACAAATTTTTGGTTTGACTAAAATCGTGAATGGTAACATAAAGCGATTGAATATCGGCAAGAGTATCTTTGTGTTGATCTAAAACAAAAACACCATCCAAAGCCACTTTGTGGAAAAACAAGATGGAAACTTTTTCAACACGAAAAGTCGTTTTCAGTTCTTTGGAAAGATAATTCGTTGCTTGACGTGCTAAAAATGTTTGAACAGGACTCGTTCGAATAGCGAAAATAGTGAAAATAAGCAAAATCAGCGTCCATTCGAGGATTCCGCCGATCAGTTTTGCCAGAATTTTCAGTAATTTTGCCATTTAAAAACACAAATTTAAGCAAATTGGCACAGAAACAAACAATCATTTTAGGGATCGAATCTTCGTGTGACGATACTTCTGCTGCTGTACTCAAAAATAACGCCATTTTATCAAATGTGATTGCGGGTCAAAAAGTACATGAATTGTATGGTGGAGTTGTACCAGAATTGGCTTCCCGTGCACATCAGCAAAACATCATTCCAGTGGTAGATGCAGCCTTAAAGCAAGCCGGAATAAGCCAAGACGAAATCGATGCAATTGCCTTTACCAGAGGTCCAGGTTTATTAGGTTCATTGGTTGTCGGAACTTCCTTTGCCAAAGCATTTGCACTAGCACATTCTATTCCGATGCTGGATGTCAATCACATGCATGGACATGTTTTAGCACATTTTATCGACGATGAAGGAAAAGATAAACCCCAATTTCCATTTTTATGTTTAACTGTTTCAGGAGGTCATACACAAATCGTGTTGGTAAAAAGTCCACTTGACATGGAAATTATAGGACAAACGATTGATGACGCAGCAGGTGAAGCGTTTGATAAAACAGCCAAGTTGTTGGGTTTTCCCTATCCGGGCGGTCCGTTGATTGATAAGAAAGCAAAAGACGGAAATCCAGATCGTTTTGTGTTTGCGAAACCCAATATGGACGGGTACAATTTTAGTTTTAGTGGATTGAAAACTTCCATTTTGTATTTTTTACAAAAAGAGCAAAAGTTGAATCCGAACTTCGTTACTGAAAATGAGGCTGATATTTGTGCTTCGGTGCAAAAAGCCATTTTGGATATTTTGTTTGTGAAGTTAGAGAAAGCTGTAAATGAATTGGGAATCAAAGAAGTAGCGATTGCTGGTGGTGTTTCAGCTAATTCAGGTTTACGTCAGCGTATGGAGGCTTATCAAACTTCACATGGTTGGAAGACATTCATTCCAAAATTTGAATATTGTACCGATAATGCTGCGATGATTGCGATGGCGGGGTACTATTTATATGAAGCAGGTATTTTTGCTGATCAATCCATCAGTGCATCTGCACGCTTAGCTTTTCAACGATAATGGAAAAACACGCATTACCATCCGCATTTGTTCAACGCGTTGAAAAAGATGCATTTTTGAAAAATCAATTACTTGCTGCTTTGGATTCGGTTCCACCCATTTCGGTACGATTAAATCCTTTGAAAACGAGGGCAGAACTTCCGTTTAAAAGTCAAATTCCATGGTGTGATCAAGCTTATTATTTAGTTGAACGACCTGTTTTTACCTTGGATCCTTTGTTTCATGCGGGAACATATTATCCACAAGAAGCGGGATCGATGTTTTTGGACTTTGTTTTAAAGCAACTAACATTACCTGAACATCCAATTGTGTTGGATCTCTGTGCTGCTCCTGGCGGTAAAAGTACTTTGTTGAGTTCATGGCTAGGAAGAAAAGGGTTGTTAGTAAGCAATGAAGTGATTCAAGCACGCGCTAAAATATTAAAAGAAAACATGACCAAATGGGGGGATGGAACTACTTTGGTTACGAATAATGATCCAGCAGATTTTCAACGATTGCCTCATGTTTTTGATTTGATTGTCATCGATGCACCTTGTTCAGGAGAAGGAATGTTTCGCAAAGATCAAGCAGCACGCGATGAATGGTCGCCCGAACACGTTGATTTGTGTGCTTCACGTCAAAAGCGAATCGTTGCGGATGTTTGGAGTGCTTTGCAACCAGGAGGAATTTTGATTTATTCAACCTGTACGTTCAACGAACAAGAAAACGAAGCCAATGTCAACTGGATGCAACAAGAATTGGATGCTGAGTTAATTTCATTTGATTCGGGTTCATTTCAGCCTGGAAGAGAGGGAGTTGGTGTTTATGCGTTGCCATCGAACGTGGATACCGAAGGATTTTATTTGGCCGTTTTACGGAAGAAAGGAGAAAGAAAAGTCATCAAATGGAATTTACCTAAGAAATCAGATTTGACGAAAGTGAAAGATCCGCAAGGTGTATCAACTTGGGCCAATTTGGATGGAAAAGTTGTTTTTCAATGGAATACGTATTGGTTTGCTGTTCCAGAAATGTTTGCTTCCGCCATACAAAGTATTCATCATTCGATGCGCTGTATCAAATTAGGTACTGAATTGGGGGAGATGTATCCAAAAGGATTTTTACCGAATATCGGGCTACTTTTGGATCCGACTTTGCGCATTTTGGACAACAAAACGATTGAAGTTACGCGTGAGCAAGCTTTGTTATATTTGAAAGGAGAAACGTTTTCACTTCCAGCCAAAGCAGGAGTGTATGCCCTCACGTATCAAAATGAACCTTTGGGGTGGATTAAACATTTGGGAAATCGATTCAATAATTTGTATCCCAAAGAATGGCGAATTCGGATGCGTATTGATGGGTGATTTGACGATTTAAAAATCAAATTTATTTTCGTTTTTTCCGTTCAAAAAGAATCAGAACCTCATCACGGTTTAGAGGTGTGTATCGGTTTTCGACGCGTTGAATACATGTCGGAATACTGCGTTTAATTTCCATAAATCCCCATTTTTGAAGTGAATCTTTGCAAGGAGAATTCTCAAGTTCAACCGAGCGAGTCACCATTAAAATGGTGGAATCTCCCATTGATTTTTGTAAAGAATCAGACAAATAACACAATTGTGGAACATGATATTCGCGGATGTGTTTTTCTTGATAAAAGCGAGTCGGTAAACTCTGAAATGGATTGTATGGAGAAGCCCAAGTAGTGTGAATTAAAATGGTTGGTTCTTTTTTTCGGTTGAAAATGGTTTCTGTAATTTCCATTTTTCCATTGTCAGCAGGTTTTTGACTCGCATATATCAACGCTATTACGTTTAGTGAAAGTGCAATAATTCCAACAAAGATAAAGGGATAAGAAAGCCATTTTTTCGAGGAAACACGTTCTGAAATCCAATTAAAACTATCTAAAACTAAAAAAGGAACTAGACCAACTAAGGGAAACAAAAACCGTAATTCTTTGTGTGGAATTGATGCGTGAACGAGAATAAACGGAACGATGATCCACAAATAGATCGCTTTTGGCTGCCGGAATAAAGTCAGGAATGAGAACAACATGATTATCCAACCGATTGGTTTCCATGTACCTTCTAAGACAAGAGGGAAATAATCGTACCAAGGAGAAGTACCAAACCCATTTACTGCATCTTGCAACAATTGCAAATTGAAGTAATTCCACGAACTCAACACCCAACTTCCATAAAACCAGCGATCGATCAATACTCCCATTAAAATGGGAACCAAAATCGCCAAACCAAAGAGGAAAACATTTTTGAGCTGTTGTTTACGTATGAAAAGCAACCAAAGCAGCGGTCCTATAAAAACGACTCCCATTTGAAAGCGGAAGAGAAAACTAAAACCGAAAGCCAAACCTGCGGCAACAAGTCGTTTGGGGGATAATTCACCAACCAGAAAACCGACTCCCAATAACAAACACATTCCCGCCCAATTTTCAGAGGAGAAGCGAACAAAAACAACAGGAATAAACCAAAGAAAATAGGAGAGAAGCCAATAAATTGGCTGAAACCCCTCCGAAAAACGATTTTTCGTTTGTTCGATGAAAAAGCTTAAGCAAACCAAGGCTGAAATCCCCGAAAGTAAGCGCAACAAAAAAGCGATTGTATATGGGTTTTTTAAACCGAATGAATTCAAAATACCCTGAACACCATAAATCATCATCGGTTGGATGGTGGAGCGTGAGGCCTCTTTGTATTCCCATGCCAAGTCTTTTGCTTCGTGAGAACCCAGTTTGATTCCAGCAAATTCTATTAATTGATAATGTTCGTCTGCGTGGTAGTATCCCTTGTTATTCCAAGCGAAAACACCAACAACGAGCAGTGCAATTAAAAAAGTAATTTGTTGAAATCGAGAAGTCAGCATATTAAATCGGGTAACACAAACAATATTTTTCGACCGGTTTTGACAAAGCAGAAATATTCAAGTTATCTGAAGCCTTTGATACATCCATGATTGAGCCGTTTTTCATCAAAATATTGATGTTTTGCTTGTGTGGATAATAAGCATTGTTGGATAAAATTTCCGAGTAAACGAAGTAAGCGACCTCGTCGTCGTTCAAGTCATACTTGTTTCGAATGATTTCACGTTCCAATTGCAGGCGATCGGGACTAAAAGGCTCTTTGGAAACCTCAATTTTGAATAAATCACGGTTGACCAAGCGAGACGACAAGATAGAAAGCACTTTATCGGGATGATTTTGCCACACTTTTACAGCACCCATAATGTCGTAATCATCAAGTTGAGCGAAAGTGTGTAGCACTTCTCGATTGTTTTTAAAGTCGGCAACTTCGATGTTGTTAGTCATGAAATACAACAAGGCTGGACTCGCAAAAACCGTTTCTCCTCGTTGCACCAATTCTTTGACTCTACGCAACACGTGAATCAACATGAATTCGGCAGAAACAACCGTTTTGTGAAGGTATACTTGCCAATACATAAAGCGACGAGCAACCAAGAATTTCTCGACCGAATAAATCGCTTTTTCTTCGAGAACAAGATTTCCTTCATGTACATTCAGCATTTCGATCATCCGATCCGATCCAATTTGACCTTCGGTGACCCCCGTGTAAAAACTATCCCGGTTAAGGTAGTCCAATCGATCCATATCGAGCTGACTCGAAACCAATTGGTATAAGTATTTTTTGTGGTATTTGTTTTGGAAAATCAACAAAGCACGATCCAATTTTCCATCAAATTCACGGCTCAGTTGTTCCATGAAAAACGTCGAGATAGCTTCGTGACTCACCTTGTTGACAATGTCGTATTCCAAGGCATGACTGTAAGGACCATGACCGATGTCGTGCAATAAAATCGCAATCAAAACAGCTTGTTCCTCTTCCGCAGTGATTTCGTGACCTTTACGGCGAATCACTTGTACAGCGGTAGCCATCAAATGCATCGCACCAATTACGTGATGAAAACGCGTATGCAAAGCACCTGGATACACCAAATGTGTTAATCCAAGTTGTGTGATTCGGCGAAGACGTTGAAAGTAAGGATGTTCAATTAGATCAAAAATCAATTCGTCTGGAATGGTAACAAACCCATAAACGGGATCGTTCACAATTTTTTTCTTGTTGTTTCGAATGGGCTCTGAACGCACGCTGTTTTTTTGACAAAGTTAATGAAAATCAATTATACAGATTGGAATAGGCTTACAACTAAGAAAAACAAGATATTTTGAAATTATGCTTCCGTTTTTCCGATTGTCTTTTTAGATTTTTCTTTCATTCATGTTAATTGGAAATTCCACAATCACCTTCACAAAAAATGCTAACACCACAATAAAATTGGCTACCTTTACGTACTCGTTAAAAACCAAACGTTTGAGTATGCAAGGAAAAATTTTATGGGCAGACGATGAAATCGATTTGCTCAAACCACATATTTTGTTTTTACAATCTAAAGGATATCAAGTTGAAACGGTGAACAATGGTTCCGATGCCGTGGACAAAAGCAACGAGCAACATTTTGATATTATATTTCTCGATGAAAACATGCCAGGAATTTCCGGTTTGGAAGCATTGACACGCATCAAAGAGAAAAAACCACAAGTTCCGGTTGTGATGATTACCAAGAGCGAAGAGGAGTCGATCATGGAAGAAGCGATTGGAGGAAAGATTGCTGATTATTTGATCAAGCCCGTGAATCCGAATCAGATTTTACTTTGTTTGAAGAAAAATTTGGACCACAAAAAATTGGTTTCTCAGAAAACAAATGCGAATTACCAACAAGAATTTCGCCAGCTGGGCATGCAGTTGAACGGTCGTTTAGACATCGACGAGTGGTTTGAGTTGTATCAAAAACTGGTGTATTGGGAATTGCAATTGGATCAAATTGAAGATCAGGGAATGACGGAAATTTTGTCGATGCAAAAAAAAGAAGCCAATTCCTTGTTTTGTCGCTTCATTGAGAACAATTATTTGGATTGGGTAAATGGCGATGAAGATGCTCCACAAATGATTCATACGGTGATCAAAGATCGAATTGCTCCGGTTTTGGGCAAAGAAAAAGTGTTCATGATGGTGATCGATAATTTGCGTTATGACCAATGGCAAATGCTCAAACCGATCGTTTCGAACTATTTCACAGTAGAGTCGGAAGAAATGATTTTGAGTATTTTACCCACAGCTACACATTATGCACGCAATGCTTTGTTTGCCGGTTTGATGCCATCTGAAATCGAAAAACGTTTTCCAAAACTTTGGCTGAACGAAGATGATGAAGGAGGAAAAAATATGCATGAAAAAGACTTTTTGGATGCCAATTTGACCCGATTGGGGAAAAATACCAAATGGTCGTACCACAAAATTACCAACTTGGAAGCAGGGAAGAAATTGGCGGATAATCTGCACCAATTGAAAGACAACGATTTGAACGTCATTGTTTACAATTTTGTCGATATGCTTTCGCATGCACGTACGGAAATGGAAGTTATTCGGGAGTTGGCTGATGACGAAGCAGCATACCGTTCGTTGACAGTTTCGTGGTTTGAACATTCACCCTTGCAAGACATCTTCAAGAAAATTGCCGATTTAGGAGCGAAAGTTTTCATAACGACGGATCACGGAACTGTTCGGGTGACCAATCCGGTTAAGATTGTTGGAGACCGCAACACAAATTCGAATTTACGTTACAAAGTAGGTAAAAACTTAAGTTACAAAGATAAAGAAGTGTTTACAGTGAAGCATCCAAGTGAAGCATTTTTACCAAAGACGAATGTGAGTAGTGAATTTGTTTTTGCACGAGAAAATGATTTCTTTGTGTATCCAAATAATTACAATCATTTTGTGAATTATTATGGAAGTACGTTCCAACACGGTGGAATTTCGTTGGAGGAAATGTGCATTCCTTTTGTAGCTTTGCAGCCAAAAAAATAACATGGATTTACTTGCTCATTCTTTGGCTGATTTGCCTTCTTTGGCTATTCAATTGTTAGAATCCCTGAATGGACGAAAAATTATTGCTTTTCACGGACAAATGGGCGCTGGAAAAACAACTTTTGTACAAGCAATTCTCAGAGCGATGGGAATCGAAGAAGCAGAAGGTTCACCGACGTATTCTTTGGTAAATGTGTATGAAAGTCCATTTTTTGGGACAGTGAATCACATGGATTTGTACCGACTCAATGAATTGGAAGAAGCCTATGATATTGGTCTCGAAGAAATGATTTATGGCAATCAAGTCAATTTGATCGAATGGCCGGATATCATTGAACCCCTACTTCCAGAGGAAACGATGCATGTATTTATTGAGATTAATCCGCAAGGCGATCGACGTATTTATTGGGATTTGGATGAGGGAAATTAGAAAAATAAGTGTCGACATTTTCTATTGGCTTGTTATTTTCACTGCAGATTTTGCATTTTATTTATATTCTAGTTTGTTTTTACTCAGTTATGAGGATCGTTACGATGTTTTCAAAGGACCGTTTTATTCACTCGGAAGTATGACGAATTTTGAAAAAACAGGATTCATTCTCCAACAAGTTTGGATTTGGGTAAATCTGATTGTTATAGCTTATTTTCTTTTCAAATGGGGTAGTAAAAGATACGGAAAATGGGTTAAAACTGAACGGTAAAAACTTGAATATGTGGAACAAATTGTTTGTTTCGTTGTGCTGGAGTCCAAAGCGGAGAATGGGTTAACATCCGACGAATTTCGGTTTCGAATAGCACATCCAGATCAGAAGGATTAGAATAAATGGGGCGAATGAAAACCAATTCGGCCGTACCATCCACATCGATTTGAATTTCGATTTCAAATGACTTGGATTGGGCAAACGTTTTTTCAGCTGTTGGTGGCATGTGCACGTTGGATTTTATAAATTGGTTAAATGCCATTCTTCCACCCGGAAATTCTGCATTAACATCCACTCGATTTTGTTTATGAGAAGGTTTTTTAGTTGAGTTTTCGGTGAATTCTGCAGCAACATCATTAACAAGCATAGGATATTCCTCCGATCGAACCAATTCTTCCATGGGTTCATATTCATACAAAGCATCGTTCATCAATTGGTAACGATTTTCTGATTCAAAAAGGTCTTTGTAAGTATCGCTTTTTATTCCAAGTATTTTACCTTGTTCGTTCCATCCTTTTTGAGCTAAAACATGATTTTCCTTCACGTCTAATTCTAACTTTTTTTGTCCGTTTGGATACCAAAATGTGGTTTTTCCATCGATCAATCCTTTCTTATATGGGATTTGGTACTTCTTTTTGCCGTTTTCGTAAAATTCTTCCCAGAGGCCGTTGGATTCAACATTCAATTTTTCGCTAACGGATTGTAGGTTCCCATTGGAAAAATAGGAAATATGCTTGGTTTTTATTTGGTTCGAATTTAAGAATACTTGGAAACTTTTTATCTTGACTTTTCCATTGGGGAAATAGGTAAACAACGAGTCGTATATATCGGTTTGGTAATAAAATGTTCCCGCTGATCCAGCCCAATATTCGTCCCGCAACTTGATTCCGTCTTCGTTGAAATAGGTTCCTTTCCCTTTTTTTGCTCCGTGTTCGTATTCCAAAGCATATTCCAATTGCCCATTTTGATGGTAAGATCGATAGGAGCCGTGTTTTTGATCTTGGTCGAATTCGGCAGATTCAAGAAGTCCATTTTCATCGAATTTTTTTCGCAAACCTTGAATTTTACCATTCAAATGGGGAGTTTCCCACAGAATAAAATGCTTGCCAGTCCAATTTCTAGAATATGTCAACCAAATTCCATCTGCTTGTTTTTGTTCGTTGTAGGATTTTTTTTCGCTGAGTTCACCTGTGCTGAAATAGAGATACAAGTCTTTCAACTCGGAATTTGCATGAAATGATTTTCTCGACTTAATTTTATCCGATCCATTGTGGTAAATGATCAAACTATCGGGTTTTCCATGCGAATAATAATACGTGACAATTGGTTCAGAACGTTGGTTGAAATACTGTTGTTTTCCGTGTAAAGTACGATTGAAAAAATGTTCTTTTGAAATGATTTTTTCACCCAAGAAGGTATTTTTTGTTTGAATGGAAGTGTCTTGGTCGTACAAAATGGTGTAATTCAATTTTCCATTTTCGTGATAAAAATGCCAAAGTTCCGTTCGAACGCTGTTTTTCATCAACCCTGTTTCTTTCAGTTGCTTGGACTTGGATTCAGAAGGAAAATAGATTTTTGCCATTCCATTTTTAGGAATAACATTTTTCTGAGAACACGAAAAAAAAGGTCCTAAAACAAGCAAAAAAAATACAAGAATACGCATCCAATCAAACAATTAACGGATACTAAAGTAAGAATTATTCAGCGATAAATTACTTTTTCTTTTGTCCGCGTGTTTTTGGTTTTCCGTATTTGTCCATTTTGATTTTTTTCCAGTCTTTGCGCACATTTACCTTTTGGTTTTTGGCTTTTTTCTCGTGGAAAGCAGGACCCACATTTTCTCGTTTTGGTAATTTCACCAGCACATTCGGCATGTCGATTTTGGGAAGTTCTTCTGCGATTAATTCGGTTGAAATTTCCACTTCCTCAGGCAAAGCTTTGGTTGGAATTTCTTGTTGCATGTATACTTCAATTTCTTTTTTGAAATCCAATTCAAACTCAGAAGTAAACGTAATGGCAATCCCATCTTTGTCCGCGCGACCTGTACGACCAATGCGATGCATGTAATTTTCAGGTACATCCGGTGTGTCAAAGTTGATTACGTGCGTCACTTCATCGATATCAATACCACGTGAAACCAATTCCGTTGCAATCAACATGCTGATTTCGTTGTTGTTGAATCGCTGAACAGTGGCGAAACGGTTGTTCTGGGATTTGTTGGAATGAATAACACCAATCGCATCGGGATACAAAGGCTCTAGTTTTTCAGCAAGATCGTCGGCCATTTTTTTCTTAGAAGTAAAAATCAACACTTTTTTGATCTGTTCATCCGTATCCAATAGATGCGTCAACAAATTGAGTTTCGTGTTGTAATTGGGAACCACATAATTGATTTGTTCAATGTTTTTCAATGGAGTACCCGCACGAGCAGCTTCGATTTTTACTGGATCGATAAAATAATCGTAGATCAACGCTTCTACTTCTTCCGAAATGGTTGCAGAAAACATCAAACTCTGTTTCTTTTGCGGAAGAATATCTAAAATTTGAGTCAATTGTGTGCGAAAACCAAGGTTCAAGGTTTCATCCACTTCATCGATAATCAATTTTTTGATTCCTTTCAAAACCAAGTCACCACGCAAAGCCAAATCCAACAGACGACCTGGAGTTGCCACCAAAATATCCAACCCTTGACTGACCGTTTCTGCTTGTGTACGAATGTTTGCGCCTCCGTAGACACCGACCGTGACAACGTTCATGTAGGTGGTCAATTTTTCACATTCTTCCACCACTTGTGCCACCAATTCCCGCGTAGGGACGATGATCAAGATTTGGGGAAAACGGGATTTCGAAAACTGCCATTGGCGCAGGGAAGGCAAAAGATAAGCCAGCGTTTTTCCCGTTCCTGTTTGGGCAATTCCCAAGACATCTTTTCCCGATAGAATGACAGAAAACGCATTTTCTTGAATGGGAGTCGGACGTTCGAAACCTAAATCCGCAAGCGCATTCAACAATTGTTTATTCAAATTCAAATCCGAAAAAGTCATGGGAATTATTTTTTGTAGGGTGCAAAGATAGTAAATTTAGAGGAGTTGGTATAATCAAGCTCTTCGTTTAATTTCTTGCTGTACTTTTGTTCAAAAGAGTCGTATGAATTATTCGTTGCAATCAACCACTTGGAGAATATTGATTTCGTCGCATGGCGCCGAGCTTCAATCCCTATTCCATAAACCTTCACAGACCGAATTGCTTTGGCAAGGTGATGCAACTTTTTGGGGTAGAAGATCGCCTGTTTTGTTTCCCAATGTAGGTAAATTGAAAGAAAACACGGCTTTTTGGAAAGGAAACAAACTCGAATTAGTTCAACATGGATTTGCCCGGGATTTGGAGTTTGAAGCAGTTCTTCTTTCCGAAAAATCCATCACGTTTCGTTTGATTCAATCGGAGCAAACAAAAATCTTATTTCCTGCTGATTTTCAGTTAGAAATAATGTATTCAGTTGAAAATGAATCGCTTCGAGTTTCGTATGAATTATTGAATTCGGGTTCAGAAAAGTTGATAGCAGGTTTGGGCGGACATCCGGCATTCAACTGTCCTTTTCAAGTTGGTGATTCGTTTGACGATTATCAACTCACGTGGGAAAAAAACGAAGATTTCTTTCGAAATGAATTGAAAGATGGACTTTTAACTTCTGAATTCACCGAATTTGAAACTACTGAAGGAAAACTGGATTTGTCCTACAATTTATTTGATCGAGATGCGCTTGTATTCCATGACGTAACTTCCAATTGGATTGAATTGCATCCGAAAGACCGAATTAAAGTGCTCCGTTTTGCATGGAATAATTTTCAAACGTTTGGAATTTGGACCAAAAATGCAGCGCCGTTTTTGTGCTTGGAACCTTGGAATGGTCACGCTGATTTGGAAAACACAACGGGGAATTGGGAGGAAAAACCGCGTATGATTCAATTAAATCCAAACGAAAGACACTCCTCGTTTTGGGAAGTTTCGTTTCACGTTGGTTAAATCACCTTAAAAGTTGTTCCATTTCCCAAATTGTTCTATTTGATTTTTCTATTGAATCGGCATGAATTGCTGCACTTGCTACTTGTTTGGCTTGAATAACACCCCATTTTTTGAAAGCGGGAATACGGGAAAGTAGTCGCATGATGGGCAGACTCATTTTTTCACCCAAACGAAAATCTTTACGTTCTCCGTCTAACATCGAAGGTCGAAGATGAATGACGCGTTCAAAAGGCAATTGATTCAATGCTTGTTCGAGTTTCCCTTTCATATTTAGGTAAAAATTACTGCTTTTTTCATTCGCTCCAATCGAGGAGACATTTATCATTGATTTTACGCCTCTTTCTGCTGATTTTTCTGCAAATTGATAAACAAATTCGTAATCGATTTGGAATTGTTTTTCTTTGCTTCCGGCAGTTTTTAAAGTTGTTCCCAATGCAGAAAATAATACGTCACCAGAAAGGTGTTCCATGACTTTTTCAGGGTTTTGAAAATCAGTGAGATGTACCTGGATTTTAGGTGAAATATGTTCCAAAGGTGTGCGTACAAAAACATGAATTTCTTCAAATTGATCGGAATTTATTAATTGCTTTACTAGTTCAGTTCCTACCAAACCTGTTGCTCCAATCACCCATGCTTTTCGTTTCATTTTTGTCAATTTGGAAGGAAAGTTACTTAGAAAATAACTAGAGTTTGATTTTTTGTGTATTTTTAGTCATTAATTAAAGTTTTATGATGAAATTTTTACCGCTACTGCTTTTTATAGTTGTTTTTCAACTAGCTGCTGCTCAATGTGATACAAACCGGTATCAAAAAGCCATTTTTACTTCTGTTTTCAAACATGCCAATGTGCAATATGGCGAAGGACAAGTGTGGAACATTCCGTATAACAACACCGATTTGTTCATGGATATTTACGAACCTATTGGTGATAATCAAGCATTACGTCCTTTGATGATTTGGGTGCATCCGGGTGGATTTTTAACTGGTGACAAAGAAGCAGATGACATGGTTGCCTTTTGCGATAGTTTTGCCAAAAGAGGATATGTTACAGCTTCTATCGGATATCGTTTGGGATTCAATCCCTTATCTTCTTCAAGTGCGGAAAGAGCTGTTTACCGCGGAACACAAGACATTCGTGCAGCTATTCGCTATTTGAAAGAATTTGCTCCCGTTTATGACATTGATACCAATTACATTTTTCTAGGAGGAAGTAGTGCTGGTGGATTTGCAACGATGCACGTGGCATATTTGGATCAAAACGAAGCTCCTTCATCCATAACGGGTGATTTGTTTACACCGAATTTAGGTTGCTTGGATTGCTCTGGGAATACGTATAACCATACCGTTGACTTGAAAGCAATTGTCAATTTATGGGGTGCATTGGGCGATTCAACTTTTGTTGATTCCGATGAAACGGTACCTGCTTTGTTGGTTCATGGTACAGCGGACGGAACAGTACCATTTGGTGTTGGAAATCCGTTTGGAGTGTTCACAACCCCAATCACGCATGGATCTCGATGTGTTTCGAATCAGTTGACTTCATTCGGAATTCCGCATACGAATCTATTTTTTGAAGGACAAGATCACGAACCACACGGAACAGATAATGGATATTTCAACAATCCTCCGACGCCTTATTGGGATACGATTTTTGATGCCATTGATCAACATTATTGGGCTCAGTTGAAACCCGAAAATTATGCGCTTACAGGTGATAATCAACTTTGTGTAGGAGAATCGGCTTGGTATGTACTACCTGATTTTGACTTAGTTTCTACTTGTTGGAATGTGGCAAATGGTACGATTCTTTCTCAGAAAAAAGATTCGATTCAAATTTTATGGAATTTAGCAGGAAATCATGCGATTACGTATCAATCTTTTTCACATTTGGCTGCTGCGAATAATCAAAAAGAATTGGGTGTAAGCGTTTCACCTTTACCGAATGCACAGTTTACATTTAACCAACAATTAAATGTGTTTAATTTTCAATCCAATGGGGGTGCAGGAAGTAGTTATGAATGGAATTTTGCCAATTTAGGAAATGCAACAGAAGCAAATCCATCGTTCACATTTCCTGCAAATGGCTCGTATGTAGTGGAGTTGACGGTGACATCTGCCAATGGTTGTGTGAGCAGTTCAACTCAAACGGTTCAAGTTCAAGGACTTTCCGTGGATGAGTTATATGCAAATCAAATAGAATTGTACCCTAATCCTGGTTCGACAGTTCTTTCGATGAAAAACCTTCCTCTTGATGCAACGATTCAGATTTTAGACGCACAAGGAAGATTACTTACAAGGTCTTCGAATACGGAATCCGAATGGCAAATTGAAACAACAAATTGGTTGTCAGGCTTGTATTTGGTTCAAGTACAGCACGAAGGTAAAATGCTTGTTTTTAAATGGATCAAAGAATAAAGTAGAAAACAAAAATAATAGATCAACCCTGAAGTCAACAATGGATTTCAGGGTTTTTGTTTTTACTTAAATTGCACACTATCAAAAAAGAGTTGTTGTGCGTTCAAATACGGATAAGTTCCTGTTCCATAAAGCATAAAAATAACAACTGCGTTTCAGAAGCCCATCCTTTAATTGCCCATTCATCCTCATCAATATCTTGCCAATAGTCAATTACACCAACCACATTTGGATATTTTTCCAAGGTATGCCCTTTACCGTAACCAGCGTTGGCAGTGATACTAAACGATTCTTGTAAATAATCGAGGTAGGAGGTGAGCATTGATTCTTTGTCTTCTTTCGTTTCAAGTTTCAGTTCATTAAAATTAACAACAATCGTAGCGAAACGATACTCTCCACACAGAACTTCTCCTGTGAACAGGAGAGCACCATCGGGTGATGTTTGCGTATCCACAACAAACTCCTCATCGTCGGGCATATAGATCGAAACACCCGAGTTAGCAATTGAAACACGTGTGAAGTGAGGAACTTTTTCTTGTGCAGTACTTACCAAAGAAGCAAGTGCAAATAGAATGAATAGAAGTGATTTTGGGATCAGATTGTTTGTTTTTTACAACGAATGTAAAGTAAATATTTCGACAAAAGAAGATGTATTTTGTGAATTGTGATTTTTAATTCATTAGAAACTTTCGAGTTCTTTTAATCCATTTCCCAGCCGGTTGTTTTTTTCCCAGATTCAATTCGGTTCAAATAGATGGTAGCCCTTTGAGCAATCCATTGATCCTTGTGATTTTGAATGAATTCGTTTAAGAAATGAACTAATTTTTGGTAATTAGAACGATTATAATACTTTAATCAAGTAGATAAACTATTCGATTTCATCTAGTTCGTAATGATAGTTGCCATTTTCGGTAATATAGAGTGTAAAATGGCAATTCCAATCTGTATCAGGTACACCAAGCAAATAGGTGATTTTTATCGTTTTGTTTTTATTGTCATATTCTTGAAACCAAGCATTGTAATGAATGGCATTTTGATAAAATTCTTCATCTAAGATCAATTCAAAATCATTTTTGCGAATAGTTTTCCTAAACAGAACAGTATCAGGTTGTTCGATTCGTATTTCTAATGAGTAGTCTCGGTATGAGATCGTGTCGTTTGAATTATTTTCATTGGAATAGATCTTAGTTACAGATTGGTCCATGATAGTTTCTCTAGTTAAAATTACTTTCAACTGTTGCATTGAATCCACAAGGGTTTCTGTTTTAATTTGTTCAAATTCTTTTGGATAAATAGAAAAACGCGCAATTTGCCCGAAGGAAAAATATTCGGAAAGAGCAAAAAAGAAAGATAAAACAAGGATTGATTTCATTTATCGTGATTACAATTATACAAATAAATTAGTGCTAATCTAATAGATTATACTCTTCAAACAAAGATTTTAGATAAGGATTTGATTTTGAAAATATTGCAGTGCCAATGATGCCGATTTTTACCTGACTGCACTCAAAGCAAATTTCATACACACCTGAAATTTCACCTTTTTTATCGTAAAACAAAATAGCGTGTCTGGGGTTGTAGCAAGAAGTGTAAATTTCTGGTTTATCTCCGTTAAATGCTTCATTCAGAGCTAATTTTATTTCTGTACTATCTAAGAAATGTTCTGACTGAATTCTTTTTTTGTCCACACCCCGAAATTCATATTCAAAAACAATGGAATCGAAATGCTTCTTGGGATAAGGATTTCCTTCTAAAATCATCGATTCTTCGTATGAATTCTTTTTAATCCATTTTTTCCTACTTTGAAATACTTTTTTTGTTTTCAAAAAAGATTCATACTTATCTTGATCGTATGCTTTCTTTAAGCGAACAATTGAAACTCGTTCGACTTCATTGTTTAAAAAATGCGTAAAAATGCGTTGCATGCTATCATTTTGTTCTGAATTGATAGTTATGTGAAACTTTTCTGCATTTATTTGAGTGAATACAGTATGCGAAAGCAAAATCCATCCAAAGATAAAGGTGTATTTCATGTATTTATTTCTTTTTTGAGTTTACATTTTAGATCGAATGTTTTTAATTTCAAATCATTGATCGTGCATGCGTTAAGAAGGTCACTTCTGCACCTTCGATAAATTCTTCGAGATTTGTGTGTTTATCAGCCATTTTGTTGGTAAGTTCGAGTAAAAATATGGCGTTTCCACCGTTGAAGCGTTTTTTATAGGTGTATACCCAAAATTTGAATTTCCTCTTTGTCGGTTTGCTTTTTATGTATTTTATTTCTTGAAAATAATCAATTGTGATGGTATGGCCAGTCCAACCCCATAAATTTTCTACAATTGGTTCTTTAGTTAATGCGTCCAGTATATGAATGCTCGGAGTGGGTTGGCATGAACTATTTAGTTTACAATAAATCATTTGACCTGAAATCAAACCAGAGGTAAACACTTTTTTATACAAATCAGTTCCATTAAATAGATAAACCCGTACACTGTCAAACTGAATGAATGTTGTGAAATGTGTTGTGTCTGTATGGATGTTTCCGGTGTATATTTGATAAATCGTATTTTTCTTGGACTGTTTAAAGAGCGTTCGATCTTCCAATTGTTCATTTTTTTCGTTGTCTTTATATTGACGAGTCCAGTATTTTTCACCCTTTGAATTGATTATTCTTGTCCATTTAAAGCTACATGACTGGCTTGAAAGAATCAAAAAGAAAATAAAAAAAATGAGTTTAAATTGTTTCATTGATGAGGGTTATTTGTTGATTATTTTCAGCTTTTTTGTAGTTTTTGGATATTGTAAACTAATTAGGATATAATATTTATCAAATTTGTGATATTGTTAAAATATTCATTTTCAAATTGCTCATTAAAATTAGAACTCAATTCTTTAATTTTTTCTATGTTAACAAAAATTTCTTCATCTTTTTCTATGAAAATTTCTGTAAAATCTGCATTGTCAAATGGATTTTCAAATTTATTTCTCAAATAATTACAAAAGTTATTAAAATGCTCATTAATTTCATATGCTTTTGCATTCAAGTTATACTCGTTAATAAAATCATAAATACGTTTTTGGTCTAATTGCCCATAATCTAACATTACATTTTCAAGTTTTTCTTGTGATTTTGATAGAATTATTTGAAGTATACAGCCTAAAAAATTATTTGTAAAAACATGTGCTAATCTTTCTGGATTTAATTTTTCAAAATTATTATAATCTTTAGGTATCTTTGGTTTTATATGTCCTTTAAAACCATTTTTGCACATTGGACATTTTGATATTTTTATTTCAATTATATCAAACCCTTCAATATTTTTTGTACTAAAAATAAAAGCTAAATAATGTCCAAATTCGTGATAGAATATGAGTTTTATATCATCAATTTTTTTTTCTAGGAGCGGCATTTGTTTAATTTTTAATAGATTACTAAATTAATATTAATAACTCTAAATTATCACTTTAATTTCAAATACCTGCCAAAAAAGTGAACCACCGATAAGAAAAACCCCCATGTCAATAAACGGAAAAAGAGAAAGGTATAAAACAGATAATGAAAAAATGAATCCGAATGGAAGTCCAATCAATACTACTGTCCATGATCCAATTTTATCTCGATTTTTCATAGTGTTGTTTTGAAATAGCGTTTTATGAAGAGGTTGAATTTTAGTTCATTTCATCTAATTCATTTATTTGTATGTGATTTAAGTAATTTCATTCTTGTTTTCAAAGTGAACTTGATAAAAATACTGATAAATATGCAGAAAAGGATCAAGCCAAAGTCAAAGGGTTGATGTTTTAATTCATCCACCGTGAAAAAGATGATAAAGCAAAACCAAAGAATGTTTACAATAACTTGAAAATTTCGTTTCTTAATTCCAGTTTCAAGGATTGTTAAGATTGGAATGGAAAACAAAATGAAATAAATCAATAAAATTAGAGTTAGTCCGTACAAGTTGGAAGGAATGGAATCGTTGGGTTGATGAAATAAACGGAAAAAGTTGTACGCAAAAAAATACAAAATGGGAATACTTATCATTTGAAACACATTCGCTATAAATGACTTAAGGAGTTCTTGTTTCATGTTTGATTTTTTTTAGCATGTGGTATGTATGTTCGTTTTTGAATTTCAATAAGTGGAATTTGAATCATTTCTCAAATTTATTAGATCTATTGACTATTTTGACATTGGTTTTCCCGATTTCACATCAAGTAGAAGATTTTCTATTTTGGTCCAAGTTTTTGTATTAGATGAATAGTTGAATACTTGTCTATTGATTGCGTAAACACCAGATGGAACTTCGTTGGTCAGTGTTTTTGCATCATTGTCAATTTTTTCTGGAAACCAGATTAACATGTTTGTCAAATGGGAATTCAAATTAAAATGATTTTCATTTTCTTGGATATAGAACGCATAATGTGGACCATTGCTGGCACCTTGATCTATGGGTGTTGCGAAATCTTCTTTACCGTCGAAATTAAAATCGGCAACAACAATTTCACCACAATAATTGTCTAAATCATCAAAATTTTCATTTTTTCCTGTCAAATAAGATCTTGAAAGTCTCAATTTCAATTTATTTTCAGGGAAATACCAAGGAGTCATTTTTAGAGAGGGAATAATGGTTTGAACAAGTTTTTTTTTCTTGTCAAAAATATTGATTTCCCTTTGAAGAAGAGCGAATTTTTCAGAGCCAATTGATTGGAAATAGGTATCTTTAATTTGATAACTGAATTTGTGTGATAAGTCGTTGAAATTTAGTATGATAATTGTGTTTGTACTTTTTTTCTTGAAGTGTTTTTCTTCAGTTGAATTCTTACAAGAAAACAATAGAAAAAGTGGAATAAATAGAAGCGTTTTTTTTATCAATGACATATAGTTTTAATAAAATCCATGTTGTAAGTTTCACAAATGTTTTTCTTAAATAAACTCAAAAATCAACGAATACAATTTTTTTATTGCTTTTTCTTCCCTTTGAGCTCCTTCTTCGAAACAGATTGGACAGATAGCGGTGTTGGTTTGACGGGTGTTTCGGGAGGACCAAATTCGGTTTCGATGGGTTCGATTTCCTCTAATTGAATGTGAATTGGGTTTGAAGTAACAAGTATTTTTTGCGTTTTAATTCCTGTGAACTGAACGAAAATGGTGTCATTCCAATTGACTGGGAGAGAAAACTGACCATCAAAATCACTGATTGTGGTATTTTGCTTTTGATTGGTAGTTATTGTGGCAGAATAAATGGATTCACCGCTCTTTTTATCGGTTACTGTCCCTTTCAACATCACTTCTTGCCCCAGGGAGAATGATATTGTTAGTTGGAAGGAAATGAGGCATGTATAGATGAGGTGTGTTTTTTGTTTGAAAAATCGAGATATCATTTCAGAAATATTTTTGAAAACTGGTTCAAAATAGTAATTTTAATTTTCTTCTAAATCCCTCAGTTGGAAACGTTAATTTAAGTTGAAATTCAGAGGGATAAGTATCGTTGATCTTACTGGGATATTTTCATGGTTAGCAGGATTCAGTTTAGGAAGATTGGAATTTCTAACTGCTCGTAATGCAATCCGATCCAGATGTGGGTCAAGTGTTTTAACTATTTTAAAATGAGTCAATGAACCATCCGTTTCAACAATAGCCGAAATATAAACAGATCCTTGTACATTTTCGCGAATTACATGCTGTGGAAAATGAAGTTTTGCAAATAGTATTTTCTTAAACTCTAGTTCATCAATAAAACTTGGTCGATGATCGGGTTTGGTAACTACATTTGTTGTATCCAATACGGGAAACTTTAGGTCTTCCATTTCCCATCGTTTGATTAATAATTCATTTTTTAGCAATAACTCAATTACTAATGTGTCGCCCGATTTCCAGATTCTTTCGTTGTTTCGTTTCATTGCCATTTCGAGACGTTTATCCGGTCTTTGGCATGTTTCATCGGTGTAATTTTCTGCACAGATGATGATTTCGTCTCCTTTTTTGAAATTCAAAAGTTGAGTAAGTCCATTGTTACTGTGATTGATTTTTATATTTTTTGATGAGGTTTTTATGTTGAAATTGCTTATTTGTTCTAAATTGTCTGCATCCACACAACGAACATAGAAGTTATCTTGTGACATGATGTTCATGAAGTTGAATAACAAAATAATCAATGCTAGGTTTCTTTTCATTTGTTCTGTTTTTTTTGATCGTTTTTTTATAATTTGTAAATGCAAAATTTAAATGAGTCAATAAAAGTAATTTAGTATCTCAAGTTGAATTCATTTTGAATTAGATGCATGAACGATTTTTAGAATGAGTAGCGTCAACTGAGCAAGTGCACATATTGGAAAAATGATGATGTAAAGCCATAAAAGGACTCCGCCACCTGTGTTTTCATTCCACATACTTTCTCCAGGAGGAGTATTGAAATACGCTAAAATCATGGGAATTAAAAATAAAAATGCATTTAGAATGAGAAGTACGTTTAGTACATACTTTCTTTTCTTTTTTGTATCCTTTAAAAATAAAAGCCCAATACTAGATAATGGGATTAAAAAAAATAGAATTGTACTCAATCGATTATTATTTAAACTGCTTGTATTTAAGATTTCTTAGTTTCATACATCTTTATCGATCAACCTTCCAAATCAACTAAATGTGTGGACACTTTTTCCAGTTGAAAGATAAGGATTTTTTTGTTGGTGAAGTAGAGGGGGAGTTTTAGTTTATGAACACGATCTTCAAAACTAAGGTTTATGGGTATTAGATTTATCTTCTTTTTGAATAAACTCAAAAAGTTGATCAAATTTGTTCCAACGAGGAGAAGGGTAGATCTTTATTTCAAGATTTTTGTTTGATGTTTTAAGTAATTATCATTATTTTACAAATGAATGGGTCATAACCATCCGTTTTTAAGGTTTTATCATTGTGTTTATCTCAGTGATAGTTTTTCTGTCACCGAAGTTACCCATTTTTTGTTTCATTTAATTTTTTGTTTTGCACAAAGATTTGAGGAAAATACGGCTATTCTCGGTTTTATTTGTTTCCAAACAATCTGTCATATTTGGTTCCTTTGTGACAAGAAATGCAATTGCTGATGTTTCCGTTACTGAGTACTTTTGGTTTGCTATTGCCTTCTATATCAACAATACCGTAAACCCAACCTTTGTCATTTAATGCACTTGGTTCTTCTTTGTACATGACAAATAATTGTGAAACTTGCGTTGGAGCATACCAATTGCCGTCTTTTTTACTTTGTACAGCTTCTTTTATAAGGTTGACACTATCGAGTGGGATTTTCTTTACGTTCCATGTTTCTTTCACCAATGTTTGTCCTACAGGTTGTGGATTGGACAAAGACTGGTAACTATTTTGGTCTTTGACGAATAGCTTGTACAATTTGTTGCCATGTGGACTAATGGAGTCATTGGCTTGGCTAAAAAAGGAACTATCCATTTTGTGATGATACCCCATTACATCTTCTCCAAGGTACGCACAAAGTGAAATCGTCCATTTATATTTTACACTATCCGTAACAACTACTTTATAGTTAATGTCTTGTTTATAAGACCGGTAAGTGTGAGCGATTTCGATTAGTTTTTCTTCCTTATCTTGCATGAAAACAAATCCAAAAGTGATGAATAAGAACAAAAGCATAAATGCAGAGTAATGTTTTTTTGTTTTCATGGGGTTTCGGTGTGATGTTTATTTGTGGATATTAGTACCGTAATTAAAATACTTTTTTATCAAGAGTTGTTTTCTTTTTGTAAATTGATTTATCAAATCTTCCATTTGAATCCTGGTAAAAGTAAACTTTTTTACCTTTAATCAACCAGGGATCGTCTTTCATGGTTATGTTTACATAACTATATTTTTGTTTGAAAGTATAATCCATTATTTTCGCTTCATTCATGATAAATAAAGAATCACAAATTGGAAATCCTAAACTTGAAACCCGAATGGAATCAATAGATTTTAATTTTTCAATCTGACTGAAGCCATTAACGTCAGAAATTTGAACTTCAAGTTCTCCTTTTGAATATGCTTTGAAGATTAATTTACTCACAGGTTGACCGCTTTCATCAATTACCTTAATTCCGATTTTTGAATTTAAATAGGGTGGGGACGTTTCAACTTGAAATTTACAAGGTTCTCTTTGTATGAAACTTGTAAGGAGTAGTGTGTCTCCATGTTTTTTCCAATAACCATCAATTACATTTCCTGATCCACCAACATCCCAATATTCATAATAGCTATATGTGCTGTCACTATGAATAAGTAATTGACTACATGAAAGATATCAAGGTTCACATTCTCCATAAAGTCTATCAATATTTGAACTTATGCAGCTACTAAGAGAAAAAAGGGACATAAAAAACAACCACCTCATATTTTATTTTTTAATAGGATGATTGGATTTTTGTTTTTCCATAATGTTTCTCACAGTCATTAGTGGTTTCATGATTTGCGTTTAATCGAGATATTCAACAATGAATTTATAAAAGTAGTTTATTTTGATTTAGTATTTCACTTTCATAGATGCATTCAAACCTACTTTCGAGTTGCTGCTTTCGTGGCAAGAGTTTATTTCAAAAGGTTTTGGTTTTTGTCATTTGTTTAAAAATATTCTGTCCAAATATTCTTTGTTCTCATTTTTTCTTGACAGATAGATCTCTTTTACATCTCTTGGTAGGTTGAATTGACTTTTATTTATCTTTCCTTTGAAGCTGTCTGAATAAATAATGTCATTTCCATTTTTCAACTTAAGTCTTATTTCTGTTTCAAAGTCGCCCTCGTATTTAAATATTTTTACGATTGCAACGGTGTTTGGCAAAAGTACTTCCGCGCCATAACTATTTCCGCACCAACTGTAACGCCAAAATTCAATTGGTTTCCATTGTCCATTTTCATCTTTAGCTTCTTGTATCATTATAACTCTACCATCTTGTTGGTCGAGAAGAAGGGTGTCCTTAGTTGGATTATGAATAAATACGGGAATCGCTTGTATGTAGTTTCTTGGTCTTTGTTTCCATACTTCATACGTTTTTACTGTTGCAATACTGTCTAATTCAAATCCGTCACTTTTCTCTATGTGAATTGGTGGTGGCGGTATTGAAATGGCCTCCAAATCAATTGCTAGTAGTTGTTTGTTAGAAACATAAAGTTTCAAAGCTTGTACAACCGTTGAATTATCTGAGTAACCTTGAAAGTTCAAGTAATTATCATTTTCATAACGGGCATAACCACTGAGGTTTATCGTGTCAGAAATAGTGCCTTTATAAAAAATGGTATTTATTGGAGCTTGCATTTCACCTGTTTGAAAGCCCTTGTCAGGAGTGGCTAAACTGTCGAGTAAAAAGGGTATTGAAATGTCATTTTGCAATGTAGTATTTGTCTTGACAGCATCATGTCCGCAAGAGAAAAGTAAAATTGTTGCTATGTAGAATGTTGTTTTTATAAAAAGAGTGTTTAACGGTTCACGGCTTGGCGTTTGTGGCGGCAATCAGGGAACATCAGCCCAAATTTAGCACAAAAGTTTAATAGTAGCACTAAGCTCAAATTATGCACGTCAGCCGCCATAACGCCAAGCATCCATGTAAAAGCAGATATTTGTATAACCAAAAACAAAAAAATGCAA
>CAYRMV010000032.1:0-25790 GCA_964425255.1 uncultured Flavobacteriales bacterium | reverse complement strand
TATCTTCCACTATTGGACGAAATAAGAATTTAGTGCCAGGAGAAGTAATTTCTGCTATCATCAATGGAACGGAAGACTTATTGGAAGAATTACGTTCTCAGGGAATCGGAATCTTCTCTACAGGCGGTGAAACTGCTGATGTTGGTGATTTAGTTCGAACTTTAATCGTAGATTCAACGGTTGTTTGCCGAATGAAACGCAGTGAGGTAATTTCAAATCATACAATTCAACCGGGTGATGTAATCGTTGGTTTATCTTCTTCTGGACAGGCAACTTATGAAAATGCGTACAACGGTGGAATGGGAAGCAATGGTTTAACTTCAGCTCGACACGATGTTTTCTCAAAATTACTTGCTGAAAAATACCCAGAAAGTTATGACCCAAGTGTTCCCGAAGAATTGGTATACTCTGGTTCAAAAAAATTAACCGATTCGGTTGAAAATTCTCCCATTGATGCTGGAAAATTAGTGCTTTCTCCAACGCGAACGTATGCACCAATTATCAAGAAAATATTGGATCAATACCGCTCTCAAATTCACGGAATGGTTCATTGTAGTGGTGGTGCACAAACGAAAGTATTACATTTCGTAGATAATGTTCATGTGATTAAAGATAATTTATTTCCACTTCCTCCGCTCTTCCGCTTAATTCAAGAAGAATCAGGAACAGATTGGAAAGAAATGTACAAAGTGTTCAACATGGGTCACCGCATGGAAATCTATGTTCCACAAGAAATAGCTGAAAACATCATCGCAATATCGAAAGAATTTGGTGTTGAAGCACAAATCGTTGGACGTGTTGAAGCAGCTGAATCCAAAAAACTAACTATTATTTCCGAATTCGGAACGTTTGAATATTAATCGAACATGCAAGATTTATTACAGAAATTAGAAGCGATTCATTACCGATTTGTGGAGGTTGGCACCCTGATTGTCGATCCAGATATCATTTCGAACATGGATCGTTATGTGAAACTAAACAAGGAATACCGTGATTTGGAGGAAATTGATTTGGTTTACAAAGAATACAAATCGGTTTTAGACAACATCAAAAGTTCGAAAGAACTATTAGCCATTGAAGAAGATCCAGAAATGCGTGAAATGGCTAAAATGGAAATTGATGAACTAGAATCGAAACGTCCTGAATTGGAAGAAAAAATCAAGTATTTATTGATTCCAAAAGATCCTGAAGACGACAAAAATGCCATCATTGAATTGCGCGCCGGTACTGGTGGAGACGAAGCATGTATTTTCGTGGAAGATATTTTCCGCATGTACACGATGTTTTTCAAAGAGATGGGATGGCAATATGACATTCTCAATTCATCGGAAGGATCGGTAAAAGGCTACAAGGAAATTTCGATGGAAGTGACAGGTGCCGGAATCTATGGAATGCTCAAGTTTGAATCGGGCGTTCACCGTGTACAACGAGTACCTGAAACAGAATCACAAGGTCGTGTGCATACATCAGCAATTACAGTTGCCGTTTTGCCCGAAGCCGAAGAAGTGGATTTCGAACTTGATATGAACGACGTCCGGAAAGATACATTCCGAGCATCGGGAGCTGGAGGTCAACACATTAACAAAACAGAGTCAGCCATTCGATTGACCCATATTCCAACTGGATTAGTGGTTGAATGTCAAGATGGTCGTTCTCAACACAAAAACTTAGAAAAGGCGATTTCTGTTTTGCGTTCTCGCTTGTATCAAGCAGAATTAGACCGCGTACACCAAGAACGTGCAGCTCAACGGAAAACCTTAGTTTCTACGGGAGATAGATCGGCAAAAATTCGGACGTACAATTATCCCCAAGGACGTGTAACGGATCACCGCATCAACAAGACCATGTACAACTTAGGTGTATTCATGAACGGAGATATACAAGAAATGATCGACTCGCTGAAAATGGCAGAAAATGCAGAAAAGATGAAAGGCGAAATGGCCTAATAAAAATAGAAAAGCCGCTTATCGCGGCTTTTTTTATGGATTAGATTTTCTCAAAAGTCAAATATTCTTGATCATCATCGTCGTCTTTGCTATCATCTCCCAATTCTATTTTGGTATCAGATTGACGAATTAAATCCCAAGAATCGTCGTTGACATGGTAAAAATTCGTTCCAAGTTGAATACGAAATTCCACATCAGGGCTATCATCAAATAAATCGTCGTCTTTTTCCTTGCCAACACTCCACGTACCCGAAAAAGAATTGGTTCCGCTTGTTGCAGTCAATGTTCCATCCGATTTGAAATCAAAAGTATATTGCGTGAAATCAGCTGTGTAATCTACATTGTCATCTACCAATTTTGTGATGCGCCATTCACCATCAACGATGTTTTTTTCTACTTTGTTTGCTTTTTGCTTGGAACATGCTACTGTCATCCCTGCCATCAAAACGATCGTAAACATTCCTTTGAAGTTTTTTCTTTTCATCTATTTGTTCTTTTTCATTTAAATGATGAGAAAACAAAAAGGTTGGAAAAATTCGTGTGTTTTTTAACTAAAAACAAATCTTTCACCAAAAATTAAACTTGATAAAGATCAAAAAGTATAGCGCAAATTCAACAGACCTTGTTGCGTTTGATTCCAGTCGATTGGTTTTTTATTAGCTTGTGTGAATCGATAGTGAATCGATGTGCTAATCTGTTTTGTCCAATGGTATGTTACACCAATTTGCCCTCCCCATTCGGTAGCAGTTTTGGGTAATCCTACGAGAATATCTTCTCGTGTTGAAATGGCTTGAATTGGAACTGAAATCAATCCTGCAACAGCTAATTCGGTGTTTGGAAGAATTATTCTACCATAATTGATTCCAGTAGTGATGTGGTATTTTTGATGATAAATAGAACCAAACTTACCGTTGATAAAACGTGTTTCCTCCATTTTGATATTCGCTATATCGGCTAAAATGGAAAAACGATTTTTCTCCATCTGATAAGTCAACTCTCCTCCCATTTGAGAACCAACTTGAGGAATAAACGAAGCCAAATCACGTGGATTTTGAACACGAATTGAACTCAAATTCATTCCCGCATAAAACGTCAAATTCCATTTTGAAGCATTTGTTTGACATATCTTAGAAGCAGAAATCAAATCTCTCGATGATCCAAAATCTAGTGGATGAATACTTTTCAAGGAAAGAGATTGGACCAAAATAACAGGTTCATTTTGTTCTACAACCCGATCATGTTGTGGTGGTGAAACAAGAAATGAAGTAGGAATTATACTATCTATTTCTTGAATTAATACCGAACTTTGCTTAGATCGATTTACAAAAGTCGTATGGGAAAGATTTGGATTGGATTCTGACTTTGAATTAGGAGTGGAAATTTCTTTGTTTTCAGATTTTTTTACTCGATCAATGGAATAAACCGATACAAATGAAACATCATCTTTTAACCAAAGAAAAGCTACAAATACAAAAATGGCAGTTAAGCTGAATGCTTTTCGGTATGAAAACGAAAAAGTAGATTCAACTTGATTGAGCGAAATATCCAATTTATTCCAAACTTGCTCCAATTCAAGTGACTCATCGAGTTTGGTCCAAACTTGTTCAATATCTAGCGATTCATTGATTTCTGCCCATAGCAAATCTTCTTGGAAATCAGGTTCCCAAGCATCAAAAGCATCCCGAATGGATTGACTTTTCAATGGAATATTTGCTGGTTCGCTATTCATTTTAATTTGGCTTTCAATAAATTTCGTGCATAATTCAATTGTGATTTGGATGTTCCGACAGAAATGGATAATTCTTCTGCAATTTCAGCATGTGACCAACCTTCGATGGCATACAGTTTTAACACCAAAGCTGCTTTTGCAGGAAGAGCGTTTATTTCTGTCAACACTTGTTGAAAAGGAACGTGAGTTTGAACTTCTTCTTCGTCATCATCTGCTAAATTAACCAATGCTTTTTCTGAAGCGTATTCAGGCATTTTCTTTTGTTCGCGTAATTTTTGCAAACAAACATTTACGGTCACTCTTCGCAACCAAAATGGCAATTGTCCTTGTTCTTGATACCGATCTATTTGCTTGAATATATGAATAAATGCATCATGTAAAAAATCTTGTGCCTCATCCGAATCGGTCGAATACATGCGACAAACTTTCAATAAATCGCGCGCGAAGGCTCGGTACAATTTTTCTTGTGCCACACGGTTCCAATTTTTACAACCGTCTACGATTTCTTTCCAGTCGGTTTGCTGATTCATTGCGTAATTATAAAACTTAAGGAAGCATATAATTGATTCATAATCTTGGAATACAACGTTGAATTTGACGAAGAAGAAACAACAATTGCATCATTTCCGTTGAACTGAGAAACAGTTGCATTATCTATTTCGTTTTGATCTAGCTGACTCAATAACTGATTCGTATTTAATTGAAGACGAAATTTATAATCTGAATTCTTAACTAATTCAGGAATAGAAGTTGATTCCAATACAATTTCCAAATCATTAAATGTTTCAAAGATAAAAGGGACTTCATTTTGGTTGTAATTAGTCATACCGATCAAACGCCAACTTGGATAGTTATCTCCTCGAAATCGAAAATCGACTTCTATATTTGAATAATTTCCAACAGGAATATCCATATCAGGTCCCCAAGCTTCGTTCGGATAATAGATAAAATAAGTATCGTCCCACTCACTTTCTAAATCAATCGAACTAGCACCTTGTCGATCTCCTTCCACTTCAATTTTTTTCAAGGAAATCAACCCTGATGAAAAAGAAACCAACGATTGATTATCTTGTACGTATGACGTTTCAAATTTTAGTGTACAAGGTTGATTATTGGGACCTTTTTTAAGACAACCGACAAAGAATAAACTCAATACACTGAAGAAGATAACTATTTTCATTTGTCATTCGGATTACTGAACATTTACAAAATGCTTAGAAAAGCAAAAGGTTGTAAATTAAGTTGAAATTTTTTGCCGTAACGTTTTTCGATCAATCCCTAAAATTTCGGCTGCTTTTGTTTTGTTATCATCGCATTGTTTCAAGATAAACGCGATGTATTTTTTTTCGAGTTCTTTTAAAGGTAGCATTTCAGAAAACGTAGATTCAACAAAGGAATCAGTATGAAGTAAATAAGCAGGTAAATCAGCAACTTCTACTTTCCCATTGGTGAGAATTGCCAGTCGTTGAATCACATTTTCCAACTCACGCACATTCCCCGGCCATGAAAACTGACTCAATTTGATTTGCGCTTCTTTCGAAAAAATCACTTCACTTAAGTTATATTCTTTCGCAAATTTTTGTGCAAAAAATGAAATCAAAGCAGGAAGGTCACTTTTTCTTTCTCTCAAAGGCGGAATTTCAACACCGATTACATTCAAACGGTAATACAAATCTTCTCGAAATGATCCATTTTGCGCCATGTGCAACAAATTCGCGTTGGTTGCAGCAATGATTCGTACATCCACTTTCTCTACCGAAGTAGAACCCACTTTAGTGATTTCTTTTTCTTGAATCACACGCAACAATCGTGCTTGAACAGCGAGAGAAGCATTTCCAATTTCATCCAAAAAAATAGTTCCACCGTGTGCTGCTTGAAACAAACCTGTCCGATTTTCGTCCGCACCTGTAAAAGCACCTTTTGCATATCCAAACAACTCACTTTCTAGTAAATTCTCAGGAATAGCACCGCAATTTACAGCAATAAAAGGCTTTGCAGAGTCTTTTCCAGCGTAATGTAATGCTCGTGCTACCAACTCTTTTCCTGTTCCACTTTCTCCTTGAATTAAGGTCGTTACACGAACATTCGCAACTCGTCGAATCATATCAAAAAGAGCAAGCATCTTAGGAGAAGAACCTACAATTCCAAATTGAGAAGAAGCAAGATTATTTTCGGATGACTCAGATTGATAGACTTTTCCCCACGTCTTTTCTAAGGCATGTCTCAATTCCTCCCGTGTAAAGGGTTTTGTCAAATAATCTATTTTGCCCAAATTAATCGCATCTACCGCTTCAGCTATCGAAGGGAAACCAGTAATAACCAAAATGGGAATTGACGGAAAACGTTCAGCAGCATACTTAACCAATTGCATCCCATTAATTCCGGGCATTTGCAAATCAGTTATCAACAAATCAACAGCAGAAGATTTCAAAATTTCTACCGCATCTGAAACATTTGTAGCTTGAAAAGTCTGATAATTCATTGCTGAAAGATGTCTTCTCAAAACTTCCAACATCTCAATCGAATCATCGACAATCAACACGTGCTTTTGACTCATACTTCTTGAATTATAGGGATTTGTATAGTGAAGATTGTGCCTTTATCCTTTTCTGAAGCAACTTGAATCGAACCACCATGTGCTTTGATAATTCCATGAACGACACTCAAACCAAGACCTGAACCTTCTCCCGTTGGCTTTGTGGAGAAAAATGGTTCAAAAATCCGTTCTTGAACATCAATTGGAATACCACAACCTTGGTCTTCTACTTTGAGAAACAATGCTTTTTCCGCTTGTTGTAAACGAACACGAATGACTGAATTTTTGGGTGAAGCATACACAGCATTGATCACCAAGTTGAACAAAACTTGGGTCATTTGAACAGGATCTACTTTCAAAAACGTGTTGGTTTCATCGGGATAAAATTCACATTGAATAGAAGCTTGATCCAACATGGGTTGAAGCAGTTTTAATCCATCTTGGCAAATCACATTCAAAGAAACAAACTCATATTGTTGTGGCAATTCACACGAAAAAAACATCAATTTTTTGACCACTTCTCGCGCATAAATGGCCGAATCGACAATTTTACGAGCATCTTGTTGTGTTTGCGTGTTTTTATCCGAATCTAAAATCAACTGCGAAAAGCCCAAAATATTCCCCAAGGGGGTGTTCAATTCATGGGCAATTCCAGCAGTTATTTCACCCAAAATCCCGAGTCGATCTTGTCGTTGAAAATTTTGAATAAACGCATTTTCTCTTGCTCGAATTTCAGCCTTTTCAACTAAATTGGCAATCTCATCGCTCAACTTTTTGAGCAAGGCATTTTCCTCAACTAGAAAATCGGTTTTAGCAAATTGAGGACTTGGGTAATGAATAAAAATCGTTCCGACTTGCTGATTTTCTACAAAAATTTGTTGTTGTTGACTTACTGTTCTCCCTTCTTTTTCCGCAGAAATAAAGTGAAAATCACGAATTTTTAACTCACAAATCGCCTGATCGCCGTAGCACCATGCTTCCGGAATACGGTTTACAATTTCAGAAAGAATGAGCATTAAATCTTTGTTACGATCTGCAGCTAAGCGAGCCACATCGTAAAGGCAAGATAACTCTTTGACCCTTTCTTGAAGTTGGTCTATGACCCGAAATGGGTTTTCACTCATTTAGATAAAACGTTCGTCAGCTTCCATGACATGCCCACAATTTTTGCAAGTTCGCAAGTCTTCAGAAGTATAAAATTCTTTGAAACGAGGCAAGAAATCACGTTCAATATTTTCCAAAGGAAAACGGTAATGATGCAATTGATTGTTGCACTTTTCGCAAAACCAAAACAAACCGTCTACCATATCAGTACCTTTCCGAACGCGTTCAATTACCAATCCAACCGTGTTTGGCCCTCGCATGGGGCTGTGAGGAGTATTTCCTGGTAAAAGAAACATTTCACCTTCTTTGACAACAATATCCTTCGCTTTTCCTTCGTGCTGAATTCGAACGGTAATATCGCCTTCTATTTGGTAAAATAATTCCTCGCTTTCGTTGTAATGATAATCTTTTCTAGCGTTTGGACCACCAACAACCATTACGATAAAATCGCCTGCCTCTTTGTACAGATTTTTATTTCCCACGGGTGGCTTTAAAATATCACGATTTTCATCGATCCATTTTTGCAAATTAAATGGAGGTAACATTTTCTTGTTTTTTTGTAAAGATAGGAAATCCAAAAATAGGATGCTGATTTCGGTTTGAAAAGTTTGTCTGTTTCATCATCAAACAGGAAAAATATATTTCACAAAAAAACCGCATTACCAAACACACGGTTTTCCTTGTTATTAAAAAATTTTATCTCCAATTCGAGTCTGCTTTTATTTCACCATAAACCGAAGTGTTTGAAACGTATCATCTAATTGAATTTGAATCAAATACGATCCAACGGCAACTTGATCATCAAAATGAAATTGATTACTTCCTGGTAAAACATGGATAGGTCGTTGGATTAATGTTTTACCTGTTAAATCTATGATGGAGATGGAAGCTGATTGGTAATTTATATCCGAATTTATCTCAACTGTAAAGTGAGAGGATGTAGGATTAGGATAAACTTGCATGGAAGTTTTACCAACATTACAATGAACAAAAATCGGTAGTTTTTCATAGCGATCACCATTGAAATCTACTTGTGTAAGTCGATAATAAAGATCTCCAAAACCAGAATAATCTACATATTGGTATGAAATCAACTGATTTGAATTTCCACTTCCATTAACTAGTGACAAATCTTCCCAATTCAAACCATCTCTCGATCGTTGTACCATGAAATAATCATTGTTCGATTCCGTAGCTGTTTGCCAAGTTAAATTTGTTCCTAATTCGGAACAAGAACCTTGGAAGGAAATCAACTCAACCGGAAGGGGACTATTGGAGGAAGAACCGTGCAAATAGAATTCGGAAAACCCACCCACTTGAAACATTGCATATTGCCCATTCGTGATGCCATAATTATATGTCCCACTTGATAAAGAACCAGTTCCAGTATTAGTTAAAACTATCGAAGTTCCACCCGAACAGTTATCCGTTGGGCTTCCATTTTCACTTCCAGGATTAGAATATTTAGTTGCTTTTAAAGTGGTCACATTTGTAATATTGTCATTGCTATTCCCTGGTGACAATGTACCACCTGTTGGGGCAGCAACTGTACCAGCAGCATTCGAAAGCGCTGTAAATTCAGCTGTATAGAAAGGTAATAATACATCGACAACTTCTGGAGAAACGATTGGATCAGTCACATTCGAAATAGTAACCACCCAATTTCGACCCATATACGCTGTACGATAAAGTACATTTCCTGGATTGTTACATGCATCCATATAAGCTGCTGAGCCAGGAACATAACTTGTCAATGTTACATCTGCATTAAAGACATTTTTAGCATTTACGGCACCCAGCAATTCACCGCCATTGTAAAATCGAACAAATGAATTTCCATTTACGCGACAAGTAGCTGATTTTGTTGTGCTGTTTAGTGAAGTACCTGTTGAAGGAAACGACATCGTAATTGAATTCGAAGTTACAGGACTCATACAAGCCGTTGCGTTGGAGGTCATCTGACAAGTAATGACATCTCCATGAATTAAGTTGTCTGCGGAAAAAGTATTTAATCCGATACCAACATTGGATCCATTCTTTTTCCATTGATACACGGGAGTTGTTCCTCCACCTGTCGGAACAGCAGTGAAAGTTACATTTGTTCCATGACAAATATTCGTCAAAGGAGCAGAGCTAATTGCTACACTTGAAGGTGTCGTTGAATTCACTGTAACCGTAAATGAACAAGTACTTGAAACAGCATTTGGAAGATAAACATTATACGAAACTGTGGTTGTACCAACTGGAAAATTGGAAGCGCCATTTGCTAAACCAGCCGTTTGAATGACACCAAATTCCATGACATAACCTCTCGTTGCAGTTGGACCTAAATCATTCCACCCGCCAGATGCTTGTATTTCAGTAAAATCTTCTCCATCGGCACAACAATTGTTAGGTTCACCACCATTCCATTTGTTATAAACATTGTATGTCTGAACACTTGGAGAATTCCCATACGAAAGAGGAACACCCGTTACAGAAACAAAATTCCCTTCTGTAACTTGATCGGAATATCCAATCCATGCGGATGCGTTACCATTTGCAGTAAGATATGCTGCTATAAATGAATTTTCAGCTACATCGGAAATCATGGCCAAACGCCCCCCTTTTGCCTCAGCATCCGCTTTAGCTGCTGTCCAAGTCATGGCTGAAGGAACGTAATAGTAATAATTTCCAGCGTGAGTCCCCATGTAATTTGCTCCTGAAATCGTTGCAGGAGGGCAACCCGTCCAACTTGGATTAGTCCAAGTAGCTGTTGCAAAACATTGACCTGATGCTGCATTAACAGTAACATTCGATGGACAAGAAGTGACATTGATAGCAGTACTTAACGTAATTCGGACAACACCATTCCCTGGGTTTCCAGTAAATGTTCCGCCTGCGGGGTTTGGCATTGAAGCATTTCCTGCAATGGTTGAAGCATCACTAACACCGCCGATGTAAGAAGAGCCGCCGCCGCCGCCGTGGTCACCATTTCCAGCACCACCTCCGTAGTAGCCACCGCCACCGCCACCGCCGTCACCAGAACCTCTATTTCCTCCTTGGCCAAAAGAACCTGCGCTTGAACCTGCACCACCTGCGGATTGAGTACCACCACTTCCACTGGATGAAATTCCTGTTAATCCTCCACCTGCACCACCTGCTTGTGGACTTGTATTACCAGCTCCACCGCCACCACCAGCAACGATAACGCGATTTGATAAAGCTGTTCCGCCAAAACGAACATCGCTCGCACCACCACCTCCACCAGATGATCCAGAACTTCCGGCGTTCCCACCTCCGTTCCATCCTCCACCGGAACCAGTTGCACCACTTGTTCCAGCCGCGCCAACATAAATGTAAATAGTTTGACCCGCAGTAAGGATTAATTTTCCGGTTGCATACCCTCCGTTACCTCCAATGTTTGCAGCGTCGTTTCCTCCTTTTGCTCCCCATGTTTCAATCTGATAACAACCTGTTGTTGGTGCTACAAACGTTTGTTGTGCCCCCGTGTAGTTGTAAGTAGTTTGAGCAAAAAATGAGTACTGTTCAATTAAAAAAAACAAGGAAACAACTAAAAAAGCTATTCTAGAAGTAAAATTTCGAACTGTTGATTTGCGACGAATTGAGTAAGATTCAACTTTAGTTGAAAAGTCAAAATAGACTGAATTACAGATTTTTAAAAGAATAAAATAAAATTTATCCTTCGAGTTGAAGTATTTTTCCACCATCAGTAGTATTTGCATTTTTGACAAAACCACCTCTATGATTTGTCAATCTTTTTACAAATTTACATAAAACAGAACGTATTAAACAAACAAAATATGCTTTATTGGGTATAATTTAACAAATGATAACCTTGAACAAAGATTTAGTGATTTTTAATTAATAAATCACTAGATAAAAATACATTGCATTAAAACAAAAAGAGATGTCTACTTGAGGTAAGACATCTCTTTTATTATAAATGAACTGTGTATATCAATTCTTCACCACCAACCTCAAGGTTTGGATTTCACCTTCTATGCTTACCCGAATTAAGTAGGTTCCTGATTCAAGTTGATCACCAAAGTTAAAGGTATTCACTCCTGAATGAATTTCTACATTTCGGTGAACCAATGCTTTTCCAGTAACATCAATGATCGAAATTGTAGCAGATTCAACTTCTTTGGTCGAATTTACTTCTACTGTGAAATCCGCTTGTGTTGGGTTTGGATACACATTAAACTTCGTAGATTCACTTTCGCAGTTCACAAAAATCGCCTGTTTCTCATAGCGATCTCCGTTGAAATCTACTTGGGTCAAACGGTAATACATGTCACCAAACCCAGCTTCATCCAGCCAATCGTAGTCAATCAATTGAGTTGAATTTCCATTTCCGCTTACGGTTGTCAAATCTTCCCAATTTTGTCCATCTCGTGATCGTTGTACGATAAAATAATCGTTGTTTGATTCGGAAGCTGTTTGCCATGTTAACTCCGTGCCTTTATCGGTACAGGTTCCACTGAAGGAAATAAGTTCGACAGGGAGCGGCATGTTTGCATTGTTTTTGTGCAAGAAAAATTCCGAGAATTGACCTACATTGAAATCAATATATGATGTACTTGCAATCGACAAATAATTAGTCCCTGTCCCTGCATTAGCAGTAATTCCTAAAATTGTACTTGCACAATCAGCAGCGTTTGCCACCCCATTCTCTGTTGCTCCTGTGATTTTGGTCAGCATAAGATTTGCCAATGTAGCAGGAGTTGTTGTTCCTCCATCATTCGGGTTACCTGTGGTGGAAGCATCAGCAGCTGTGTTTAAAGAAGTTAATTCAGAATTATTAAACGGTAAACGAACTGTAACATTTGATGGGAAATTCGTACCACTTGGATAAGCAGATGAATTCATCACCCACGTTCTTCCCATGTAAACTGTACTGTAAAGTGGATTACTTGGTTGAGCACAAGCATTCATAACAGCAGGAGTGCCAACATAACTTGTTATAGTTACATTTCCTAAATTGTTTGAATTCGGATTGACTGAGGCAATTAATCTACCTGAAGCATCTGTAAAATCAATAAATGCAGAACCTGAAGTTGGACATGTACGTGACACATTTCCAGCCAAGGACAGTGGTACAACTTTAACAATATCAACTCCTACGTTAGAACCACCAATGCCTTCAAAAACCTGAATTTCCACTTCGGAATTTGCATCCAATTGATACGTAAAAGTGGTACCCGAAGCACAACTGTAAATTGACCCGGTTGAATTGGAATACCCTCCCGGATTTCCTGACCATACCCCACAAGACCACACATTGACACCGTTGATGATGATACGCGTTTCATCGTCCCAATTGTTGAGTGTAAAGGTATATGTCCCACACGCGAAACCTCTTCGTTTGTGAACAACCGTATGATTGTCAGCATTTACAGAACAACCATTCCATAAATTGCCATTATCTAGCGTTGTTCCTGCGTTGGAAGGTGAATTGCCATTACCCCAGAAATTTTGAGTAGCTATTCCTTCGTTGCCGCCACCTAAAGCCGGTTGGATGTAATTTCCACGGTATGTGTTTGAGGCAATCGTGGTGCTGTTTCCATTATATCCATATACATTCCAGACATTAGTTCCGAAAACAGCTGGATTACCAACTGGGCTAGTGACAACAACTTGAATCACGTTCGAATAGGCAACATTTCCACAACCGTCGGTTACTTTTCTTCTAAACCACGTTGTACTTGCCAACGTACCCGGGTCATAAGTGTCAGTAATAGCGCCTGAAATATTAGTATATCCAGCTCCAGCACTGGTTGTACTAGATTCCCATTGATATGCTAAAGTGGCAATTCCAGTTGCTGAAACGGAATTCGTAAAAGCACCTGGGTCATCCGCAGAACAAATAACGAGACCATTTGCAATTCCAGCAATTGTTCCACCATTAGCCAATTTATTTGTAGCTTGGACAGATAAATTAAAATCACCAGTATTACCAGAAAAACCTTCTACTTGAATTACATATGTACCCGGGCATAAATCCATGGAAATGTATGATTGAACAGACCCTCCGTAATCATCATTAAATGCCAATTGCGTTCCACATCCCCCAGTAAATAGACGTAAGTAGGTGTCAAAATTTGTATTGGGACTAACCAATGATATTACAACCGTCGATGGATTAGTAACTAAAAATTGATAGAAAACATCTGGGGAACTATTACCCGAAACATTTGAATAGCCCATATCTGAACTTGCCCCAATTGGAAATGTTCTATTCGTATTCGTATGAGTGTATGTACTTCCTGAAACCAAGGTACCGAAATTGAGTGGTGTGCTACAACTAGCTCCATTGGTGTAGCGCCAAACAGTTTTAGCAGAGAAATCACCACTCATGCCCGTAACAAAACTTGCAACATCAGAAGTTCCATTGTATGCCCACCATCTATTCCCAAGTTTCGTTGCACTTTTGAACACTACATCCCAAGTCCCTGTTGAATTACACGCATCTCCAGAACGATCACAATCAGGTGACCCGTCTTCTTCCCATGATTCATGATTTATTCGAAATTGATTTGCAACATTATTTCTACCAATGCAACGGTAAAGTAATGTATTCGTATTCGTGACAGTCGAAGGCGCATCAGCTTGCCATCTACGAACATAGTTATTTCCTGTGCAAGTAGCACCGTTTCCTCCTATTGTCCAAGTTGCAGTACCGCCAGTATTCGCATCGGAAGTAAGACCAACCTTTACTTCGTTGTCATCTGCACTAATAAAAGCATTATCATTTTCACATCCCTGATACCACTGATCAACCCGTAATTCGTAGTTAATCTGACTGTTTGTGATTTGGGAAAGTCCAATGGAAATATTTCCAAATAAAAGGAATAAAAAGATACTATTTTTCATAGTTAAAAAGGATTTATAAAGTTATTATTACGAAATAAATAATAGTTCGAATGTCCCAAATCAATCGAGGAGTTAATCAATTCTCGGAATGGATGTTGGTTTAATTTGACTGAAGATCTGCAGAACACCTGTACATTTTGAGACTTGTATTTTTGTTGTGCATCCTTTTTCAGTTTTTGTGAAAGAGAAAATATCATAAAAGGATCATGATACGCATGATAATATTGTCTGTAAGTTAGAAGTTTATTGAAATCAACAAAATATTCATCTTTTTTATCAACAACTACAACTTTGAATTGAAAATAAGATACTTCATAGTTATTCAACATCATTCTCCACGAAAAATCATATCCTTGTCGGTGCCAAGCTGTGTTTCCATCAATTAATAATGACCTTAACGGAAATAGAAATTGGAATAGGAAAAAGAAGGACAGAAACGCTAGTTTGAATTTAGGAATTCGTAGATTTTTAATGAAAATAAGTTCTTTGATAGACATTTCACCTAGGGGAATGAAAATTAATATGCAAGCAATCATTACGAGTGGAAATTCCCCAATATTAAAAACGAAGTAATTGGTTAAATGAAAAAGTAAATAGGGAACAAATACGAACCATTTTTTAGGAAAACGAATTAATAAAATCCAAATAAAGAGATCGAAAAATATTCCTGACCAACTAATAAATAAACCTAAAAAATCAGGAAATGGATAAGACCTTGAACTTGTTAAAAGCCTCATCGGATAACCCTGTAGCCAATCTTCGTTTATTTTTACAACACCTCCATAGAAATATACGATTGAGATTAATAAAGCGAAAATTTGAAAATTATAAATTGATATCGGCTTATTAAAATTCTTTTTAAGCACATCATAAATGGATATACTTTTATTGACTTCACTAAAGACAAAAAGTATTGCGATCAAACACCATAAATAATAATGATTATTGTAAAAAGATCTATCTATTAAAAATAGATAGCCAAAACCAATCAAGAATAAAAGTGCTGATAAACGAGGTATAATTCCAAGGGCAAGCAAAACAGAACCCAGAACAGCTAAAAAAGAAAGAAAATCAATCAATTCATGGGAATATGCTTCTATAAACTCTAATCCTGCATAATGAAAAACAAATGTTGACTGAGCTAAATCATGCACATGAGGAACCAAATGTAATGTTTGAGGAATCATTAATACTCCAAACAAAAATCGAAACCAACTAAACAAAATAGTTGGATTGTTCATTCCAATTATACCCTTTAACTTATGCATATAATTGGTATTGAATTTCCGATAATCTCAAAAAAGGAAATCTTCCGTTGTAAGTTGTTTTCTTGCAAAAGAAATTGATATTCAAATAGTAAACAAGATAATTGTTTACAATACGAATGATAATTTCAGTTCTTTTATGATTGGTTTGTTGTTTTTTACGTAAAATACACTTTCTAGAATTAGACAAAAAAAGAGTTGTAAATTCAATCGAAAAGAAAGAGAGGATGATAAAATTGAAAATTACTAAAAAAAAGAATGAACCTTTTTCAGTATAAAGAACATCATAACACGTGAAAATCTTTGTGTTTATCATCATCATTAGTTTTCGTATAACCCTTTTCGGCGAAAGGAACTCAAACTTAATAAATAATGTTTATTATTTCACAAAAAAATGAGTAAACTTACATAAACTTTGAATAAAACCCTGTATTTAGAACATATTTGTATAAAAAGTGTGTTTTGTTCAAAACCAAAATATGTGATTTATGTTAAAATAAAACTGGGTGCCCAAATACATGAACACCCAGTTTTGAGATATTAGATTTTACTTAATTCTTCACCACCAACCTCAAGGTTTGGATTTCACCTTCTATGCTTACCCGAATTAAGTAGGTTCCTGATTCAAGTTGATCACCAAAGTTAAAGGTATTCACTCCTGAATGAATTTCTACATTTCGGTGAACCAATGCTTTTCCAGTAACATCAATGATCGAAATTGTAGCAGATTCAACTTCTTTGGTCGAATTTACTTCTACTGTGAAATCCGCTTGTGTTGGGTTTGGATACACATTAAACTTCGTAGATTCACTTTCGCAGTTCACAAAAATCGCCTGTTTCTCATAGCGATCTCCGTTGAAATCTACTTGGGTCAAACGGTAATACATGTCACCAAACCCAGCTTCATCCAGCCAATCGTAGTCAATCAATTGAGTTGAATTTCCATTTCCGCTTACGGTTGTCAAATCTTCCCAATTTTGTCCATCTCGTGATCGTTGTACGATAAAATAATCGTTGTTTGATTCGGAAGCTGTTTGCCATGTTAACTCCGTGCCTTTATCGGTACAGGTTCCACTGAAGGAAATAAGTTCGACAGGGAGCGGCATGTTTGCATTGTTTTTGTGCAAGAAAAATTCCGAGAATTGACCTACATTGAAATCAATATATGATGTACTTGCAATCGACAAATAATTAGTCCCTGTCCCTGCATTAGCAGTAATTCCTAAAATTGTACTTGCACAATCAGCAGCGTTTGCCACCCCATTCTCTGTTGCTCCTGTGATTTTGGTCAGCATAAGATTTGCCAATGTAGCAGGAGTTGTTGTTCCTCCATCATTCGGGTTACCTGTGGTGGAAGCATCAGCAGCTGTGTTTAAAGAAGTTAATTCAGAATTATTAAACGGTAAACGAACTGTAACATTTGATGGGAAATTCGCTCCACTTGGATATGCTGATGAATTCATCACCCACGTTCTTCCCATGTACACTGTACTGTAAAGTGGATTACTTGGTTGAGCACAAGCATTCATAACACCTGGCATAGAAACAAGCGTTTGCATGGTTACATTTCCAAGATTATTGTTATTTGCCCGAATTGCACCCAATAACAAACCAGTTGAACCGTAAAAACGAACCCAATCATTCCCATTCACCACACAGGTTTTGGATTCATTACCCGATAAAGGTGATCCTGAAGCTTGAATAGACATTGTAATTCCAGTTGATGTAGCTGGTGAACCTGTCAAACACGGAGTAGCATTCGATGTTAAAACACATGTTACAACATCTCCATTAACCAATGATGATGACGCAAACGTTGTACTATTCGTACCTACATTTCCACCATTTACTTTCCATTGGTAACTTGGTGTTGTTCCACCATTGGTTGGTGTGGCAGTAAATGTTACTGTAGTACCTAAACAAATGTTTGTATTAGGTGAAGCGGCAATACTTACACTTGCTGGTAAGTTTGGATTAGTAGTTCCAATCACCTTGGTATGTGCAACCGTCCCACATCCAGAAGCATCCGAATAATTCAATGTATAAGATCCTGCATCCAAACTTGACCGATTAAGTGTTGTAGCTCCGTCTGACCATGAAACATCTAATACATTAAACGTATAAGAAGTAGCTACCCCTGAATTATCATTCATGGCAATTTGTCTTGAATGAATTACAGTTCCTGCCCCATTTTTCAAAATTAGTTGCATATTATTAAAACGAGTCGTGTAGCAACAATTTCCCGACCAAATTTGAATACGATCTAAATTATACTCTGCACCCAAATCAATTTCAACCCATTCATTCACTCCCATTGCACCACTGTGATAAATTGACGATGTATTTCCATCAACAAGATTTGAAGCTGGATATGAACCTCCAGCATAACTTAAACCTGAAGATGTAGCAGTTTTCCCTGCAGCAACGTCAGCATCGGTAAATATTTCAAATGCCTTTAATTCAGCAGGATGTAGCCATCCGTCTTGTGCATCAGTAAGATTTTGTTTTATTCTAATATATCTCACTTTTGACAATCCCCCTGAAATATTTACGGCTGATATAGATCCATCATTCAGTGACGAACAAGTTTCATTTGCAACTGTTGATGTAATCGTTGGCGCTGCTATTTTCTCAATGATAAAAGATGTAGAGCATCCACCAACACTTGAATACGTAATTGTTGCCAAACCACCAGTTGCGGAGGCTGTTGCTGTAACTACTCCAGTTTGAGTAACTGTAGCCACAGCTGTATTGCTACTTGACCAAACACCAGCTGGATAATTTAGAATTACAACACCTGATCCACCTGCAAAACCAGCAAAGTTAGCCGTTGTATTACACGAGCGATTTCCACCGCCACCGCCACCGGTATTGGCTATGCCTGCTGTTCCGTTGGTATGATTTCCTAAATCACCTCCACGACCGCCACCGCCATTACCACCGACACCTCCTGTTCCAGTAGTGCCACCTGTACTTCCACATCTACTACCACCGCCGCCACCGCCGCCAAACCAACCGTTTTGACCAACAGATGTCCCGAAATTTGCACTTTGGTTTGAACCATCTCCTCCATTTCCTCCATTGTTACCAGAAGCTGTTCCACCAGCCGCACCTGCACCGCCGCCGCCGCCAGCATTTCCATTAGTTGTATTCGGGCCAGCACCACCCGCATTGCCTTGAGTTCCACCAGGAACACCACTATTAACTGTACCGGTATTACCACCACCACCACCACCAGAACCACCTGGAGTAGCATGTGTATTATTTTCATAGGTTTTACCACCACCACCACCATACGCAGTAGAGCCGTTAAATGTTGTGTTTCCACCATTACCTCCGGCTCCTCTTCCATTTCCATGATTTACATTATTTTCATAATCACCGGCACCACCTCCAGCACCAATAACAACTGGTAAATTTCCTACTGGAATACTCATCGAAGCATTATATAATACTCCACCGCCGCCGCCGCCGCCGCCATGACGTGCTGCACCACCGCCGCCACCGCCAACGAGTAATGTTTTTGCTGTTATTGCACTACCAGAACCATTGACAAATGTTCCATTACCCGTAAATACAGTTTGCATGGTTCCATTCGAACTGTTGTATGTTGTAGTGTAATTCGTTCCTGATGAACTTGACAGACCATTTACTGTTAATGTTGTAGATGCCCCGGCACACAAAGATGATGTGCCTGAAATACTTAATGAATTCAAACTTACAGAAACACTGCTTGAAAAAGTTACTGTACAGTATCCAGAACCAGAGGCTTCCACCGTATAAGTACCATCTGTTTGATTACCAAATGAAATGGCTGATCCTGTTCCTGCAATAGCAGAACCTTGGTTTACCCCATTTTTCTTCAGTTGGTAATTAACCCCAACTTGCGAACCACTTAAACCTACTGCAGAAGGTCCTGATAAACAAGTTCCACCACCTGTTAACGTGAAGACTGTTGGTGCAGTACAATCTGGTATTGGAGTCCATCTACGTGCATAGTTCCCCCCAGGATTCGAGTTGCAAACAGCCTGATAACCAACTACCCCTGAAGAATTTTCAATCCCAATTGTTCCTGAATTATTCGTTCCTAAACCATTTGATTGAACATGAACTTCAATGATATTAGATGTTTCATACAATTTCGCTTGAAAATAAATATAACTACTACAACTAGACCCTGTTCTACCAAAACCAATCCAACTAACTACATAATATCTATTGGGTGCTGTTCCGAAAGTTTGTTCTCTAAAATATGTAGGTGAACAACTGAAATCGAATAATAAATCATCCCAATAAGCTGCAATAATATTATTTGGAGCACCACTATTTGGAATACAAACATTTGAAAAAGAGTTTGTAGTTGAACCAAATGTCATTAATCCATTTGTATTTACATTTACTTGCGTGTAATTATTACCAAAAAAATTAAATGTGAAACCAATATTTCTTGTGTAATCACAATCATCACAAGATGCAGTTGTTATGGCATTTGCAGGAGATTCCCAATTGTAAGTAATTACAGATTGTGAATATGTACTTTGTCCGAAAACATTTTTCGAAAACATATTCACAAATAAAAAAAATACAAATACCTTAATAATCCATAATGTAAATTGATCAAAAAATAAATTGGTAATCTGGTTACTTTTGGAAACTTTAAAATTCTTTTGAACTAACATCTTCATCGTAGTAGTATTTTTGGAATCTATTTTAAAATATACTGCATATATAAAATACAGTTATACAATATACATACAAAAATAAAAATTCAAGAAAATTACACTAATCAAAAGAGTAATTGAGGGGTCGCCCCCTCAATTACTCAGTTAAATATAACACATTTTATGTCTAAAATTTAAATTTTTAACTTTTAGATTTTCCGAGGGTGTATTTAATTCTTCACCACCAACCTCAACGTTTGGATTTCACCTTCAATGCTTACCCGAATCAAATACGTTCCTGATTCCAAAAGTTGGTTGAAATAAAACTCGTTTATGCCTTTAGACAGATCTTCCATTCGTTTTGTAATTAACTTACCTGTAACGTCAAAAATCTCCATCGAAATCTCATTGAAATCTTTCATGGAATGAATTCCAAGTGTAAAGGCATTATTCGTCGGATTTGGATAGACAGAAATCGATGTTTTATCAACCTCACACGATACATGAATTGGAGATTTCGGGTATTCTTCCCCGTTGAAATCAATTTGAATCAAGCGATAGTAAAATCCTCCAAAACCAGATGGATCGTTGAAGTTATATGTATTTATTTGAGACGAATTACCCATACCTGAAACTTGAGCAATTTCTTCCCAAGTTAGCAAATCCCTGGAGCGTTCTATCACAAAATAAGCATTGTTTGTTTCTGAAGCTGTTACCCAATTTAAAAGGATTCCATCCGATAAACAAGTGCCAGAAAACGAAACTAAATCAACTGGCAACGGCGAACTAGAAGCACCGTGCAACCAAAATTCGGAAAAACCAGTTATTGGAAAATCAACATAGCCCGAAGCAGGTGAAATCGATTGTGGGAAGGCAGTTGCATTTGAAACACCATTGGATGATTGTGTCACTACAATAGTACCACCTGTACCTCCCGCTCCCGTACAATTATTTGCCGCATTGCCGTCCACATTCACACTGGATGGGAAAGTTCCACCGCTGTATTTACTCAAACGGATTGTTCCGCGACCAGCTAAATTATCATTCGGATTGGCATTCGCATTCGCTGTAGTTGTCACCGAAGTCAGCTCAGAATCATAAAAAGGCAAACGAACTGTAGCTGCACCATTATTCGTTGGTGTAATTCTCCAATGACGTTCCATGGCATGAATGCGATAGAGCATGTTCGTTGGGGCATCACAGGCAACTACTGAAACAGGTGCCCCATCATCGTATTGCGTAACCGTTACATTTCCGAGGTTATTTCCACCTGAATTGACAGAAGCTAATAAACGACCAGAACTGTGATAAAAATGTACCCATCCGCTTTGATTCACGACGCAAGTTGCTTGATCGTTGTGGTTACCTAAATCCGAGGATGTATTTGGCAAAGTGACAGTAGTTGAAGCACAGGAAGTAACACAGTTGTCTATTTTAGCAGCTGCATAAGTTGTGGTAGCATTCGTAGGGGGATATAGTGACGTACCATAATTCATAATCAACTGAGTGGTTGTATTGTCTTCATCTAGCATTGGGTATTGACTCAATTGAATAAAATCCAAATCCATTGTTACTCCATTTGCTGTACACCAATCATAGCGCCAACCTGTGATGTTTCCTCCTGTTGTGTAATTGGCATTTTGATGCATATCAATCGTTGCAATGTGCCATTGATTGTCACTAATCAATGGTGCAGAAGTATGACAGGCTCCATTTGGTGCTGGATAAGTTGTATTTAAGAAAAAGGCTTCCACACTTCCTGCAGTTCCCGAAACAACACGATAACGGATATTCAAGTAACGATAAACAGCAGGATTAAATGAACCTAAAGAAAACATGTTAATCATTGGGTCACCTGATGTAGATGTAACATTCAAAATCCCGTTTGTATTTGAGTTAACTGTTGTCGTATTCAATCCATACGGATTTCCATATCCCCATGTTTGAGTGAATGCATTGCTACATCCACCCTGATACCAAACATGTGAAACATTTGATCCATTCGTTCCTCCTGTAGAATTTAATGTGATGTTTTGACCATGACAATAATTTCCTCCACCTGTGATAGAAGTAGGTGCCGTGGAAGGATCGGAATAGGTTACACTTAAAAAAATTCGATCAGCACCACTTGACTGACCACTAAATTCAATCCAACAATTCGCATGACTCGATGTGTGTGAATACATCTCTAAACCAACAGCAAACCAATCTACTCCAAGCCGATTCTGGATATCTGTTGCAGCACTTGCGTTAAGAGATTTTGTCCACCAATTTCCTGTTCCATTTTCATAATTTGTTTGTTTTACTGCCCAATCTACATCTGAATAGGTTGTTCCATTACGAATATCTGTCAGCATATTTGCGTCCGTGGCAGAAGCAGGGTCATTGGCCATGTGTCTAGTTCGTATCATCGTTGTACAATTAGTATTAGTAGTTGCATTATAATAAATTTTATACCATAAAGCAGCAGAAGTAATCGAAGCACAATCAGGGATTCCAGCCGTATTAAATTTTGCCCAACCGCTTAAAACATCATCATCTCCATCATCAAATTTGCCAATTCCTATCCAGTCACTGCTTAACCTGCTAACTGATGTGCCAGGATAGCCTGTCCAAGACATTAGTGTTCCTGTCCAAGCGGATGTTGCATTGGGAGTATAATTTGCTGTAGGATCAATTATTACCGGGTATGACCGCTCTGTAGACAATAACCAATTTACATCGACTATTGTTTTTACTGTTACGATTCGTCCTATTTGAATAATTTCATATTCTAATTCGTGAAAACGACTCTGCTTTTTCTTGAGATGTGAAGAATGATTTGCATTCGACTCGTGATCACCTACATGATTATGTTTGTGTATTGGAGTGTCATAAGCAAAGGGTTTATCATATTTAAACACAAAACTATTTTCGTTATTGTAAACATGAATTTGTTTGTCAACTAATCGTACATACCATCCTTGAGGCAAAACAATATCTTCTTGAAAAACAAGATAATCCGATAGCTTTGCCATTGATTTAATGTCTTCTTTTGAGTGAATGATAAAATCTAATTTTCGATTTGTTGAATTTTGTTTGAAATGTAAATCAATTCCATTTCCAAACGCATTTTCATACGTCAACTGATCTTTAGAGGCATTTCCTGCTGTTTTTTTTATCGGACTTTGGCTGACTATTTCATTGCCTTTTAAAAATACCATTTTCATTCCCTTCATTTCTTCAATGCGATGATTCCCCTGTAAAACAGTTATCAAGCTTCCATCAGAAAAAGCTGGAAAAGTGGTTTTGAAATGATTTGTTTTGTTTTCAAAACCTGAATTTGTTGGAACGATTGTATGGTAAATCGTTTTCCAAGATCCGTTTTCCCAATAATGTATTTGTCCAGCAGATAAATGGGCTGTCAGCGTTCCATTTCCATTATGAAAATGTTTGGAAGTAGCAGTTCGCAATTCGATTGCTTCGGATTGCATAGGAAATTCATGATATGGTTCGTTTTTCCATAAATCACTTTCGTTCTTTTGCCCGTATATGCTGTTATTTATTAAAAATAATGTAACAAATAAAAAGTTTGAAAAAACTTTTGAGTAGCAGTACAATGATCTCATCACTAATAAATTGATATTGAATTCAAAAGTAAAAATTTTTTCTAATTAATCCAAAAAAATGAATATTAAACGCTTTTTAATGAACAATTGAGTATTTTAACATATTTAATTAAAATTATAGTTATTAGTAAAAGGATGCTATTGCTCGATTATTCGTTTTTAATTTGTAAATCTTTGTTTATTAAATCCAAATTATTTTTTAAATCAGTAGAACTTGGAAATTGATCTAACCCTTTTTGCAAAACTTCTTGACATTTTTTCTTTTCTCCCACTAGATAAAAAGCTCTTGCCAATGCACTAATTGAAAAGGGTGATTTTTCTTTTCCATTTAACTTGGTTGCCAAATCGAGGTATTTGTCAAACTCTTTCTCTTTTTCAAGCAAATCCAATAAATTATAATACGCATCAAAATAAGTAGAATCCAAAGCTATTGCCCGTTTATACCCTTCAATCGATTTTTTTGTATCTCCCACAATGCTCGCTGCACGTCCAATGTCATAATGTGCATTCATGAACTCGGGCCAAATTTCTGTCGCTCTTTCAAAATGAGATATCGCCTTTAGTTGCATTTCTTTTCGTTGTTCTTGCGAATAACTCGGTTCATCCAACGAATAAGCCATCAAATTTAAGGCATACAAATTATTTGCTTGTGCTGAATTGGAAAGATGCCCGATATCAGCTGACATCAGCGTCAACGGACTTTCCCACTGTGCATTTCGTGTAAATGTTCGTCCCGTAAATAGCAGAAAAATTAACACAACACAATATTCAACTATTCCCCATTTTTGACGAAACAAATTGGGTCTGATCCAAAATAATATGGATATTAAAAAAATAGAAAATCCAGCAGAGGCGGCAAAAGCCAGACGTTCTCCTACCATACCTGCAACCAACTCCACCCAGTTGCTAAACAACAAAATAGATATTACATACCACAAAATCCCCAGTGAAATAAGCGGTTTTTTTCGGAGATTAACTAGTGCCAAAACAACCAAGCCGAAATGAACAAGCATAGAGATCCACACCCAAAAGGATGAAAAATTCTCTGTTTTTACTTTAGAAAATCCATAATAGTACGATAATTCCAACGGAAAGATATGTAAGCGAAAATATTCTCCTAAAGTTGCAAATCCAGTAGCAATCGTTTCTTGGGTGGAATGTGGTTTAATTAATGTGTTTTCGATGTATTCTAATTCACGCCCTTCTTTGAGTATGGATTGATTGGGTGAACTTGGATTTGCTGTTAAAACCATTTCTTTCGCATTATCAGTTGCCGCGAATCTCAACTTGTAAGCACCTGTTAGATTTTCTAAAAAATGAGGTGATAAAATCAGTATTAAAGTGAACAAAAGTGGAAAGAATCGAATCAGAAGAGATTTTTCAGTTGATTTAGACCATGTATGGAAACCCAAAAAAACTAGAAGCATGATGGCAAAATAAGGAATTTGGAGCTTCACAAAAAGCGAAATCCCTAAAACTACCAACGCAAAAATTAACGCAAAGATTTTTCTTTTCAAAAACAAAAAAGCAAAAATACCAAGTGCTACGATAGAAGCGATTTGACCTGGTAAAAAAGAGTAAATAATTGACAAAAAAGCAAGTAATAAAAAGATTACATTCCCATAATTTATCTTTTCTTTTTGAAAAAAGGAGTCCAATAACTGTACAAATAAAATCAACACAACTAATTGCTTCAATTCTACTATGTTAAACCAAAATCCGACCAACAGAAAAACGATGGAAAGAACAGGTAAACCCTTATTTTTATCTAACAAAAAAACATAGCAAGCAATGAGTAATGCAAATGGAACATAAAGTATGTTAGAAGCATAAACAGAATAAAAAGCCAAGAAAATAGCTATTCCTGACCAGAGATATTCATTCCGCCAAAGTCTTTTCCATGAAAAATCTTCTTTTACAATTTCTATTTTTAAAAAATAAACTATGCCAACTCCAATGATTGGTAAAAAAGAAAATAATATCACTTTCGAAAATTCTAATTCGGATGCGATTAACGCTCCCGGAATAACCAATGCAATCGTTCCAAACAGGACTTTTTTCCAAG
>CAYRMV010000031.1:0-27988 GCA_964425255.1 uncultured Flavobacteriales bacterium | reverse complement strand
AAAACTATTCCCATTCGATCCTGCACGCAAATCACTGTACTCAGAAAATGATGCAGCAGTCAAAAAAGCCCATTTTTTTAAACCATAATTGAATTTAAAACTTTTTGTCATTTCTTGATTTGCCGTAGAATAACGCCCCAAGATGGAACCATTTACAATGGGTGTATTTGTTGTAGAAAATTGATATTTTGTTGTTCGAAAATCCATCACACCTCCTAAAGCATCACTTCCGTACATCACGGCACCAGGACCAAATAAAATTTCTGCATTTTCAAGTGTATTTGCATCTAAAGAAATCACATTCTGCAAATTTCCTGAACGATAAATAGCATTGTTCATTCGAACGCCATCAACGACGAGCAAAACACGATTGGTACCAAAACCACGCAATTGAGGCGAACCTCCAGCTAATTGGCTTTTTTGAACAAACGCATAGCCTGTATTTTCTAACACATCAGCTGCCGTTTGCGGATTTTGAAAAGCGATTTCTCGTGCCTCGATTTTGTTAATTCGATTGGGAACCTTCATTTTATCTTGTTCCCATCGATTTGCAGTAATGATAACTTCATCCAACGAAGTAGGATTTTCTTCTAATTCGATTCGATTCGACTTGATGTCTCTTAAATTGATTGTTAGCTTTTTATATGATTTAAAACTAAAAGACAGCGTGGAATTAGATGGTAAATCTAATAAACTAAATTTACCTTCTTCATCACTTAAGTAAGTACGATTAATTTTTTCGCTTTTCGCTGTAATCGTAACACCAGGAATAGGTTGTTGAGTGGTTTTATCTAAAATTTGAACGGTTTGCGCCATAGACACAATAGCACAAAATACCCAGCTCAATGTGAGTAAAAATTTATTTTTCATTTTTAAATGATTCTAATTAATAATTTGATAAACAGAATTTTAAGACTAAAATATTCATTTTGATTTAGCCCATACAATTCCCTTTTCTTTGTTTTAATTAGACAATCGGAGGTTGAAAAATGGTATTTTTAATCCATTCGGTTTCAAATGGTCGATAGTGAAAATTATGGTGAACATTCTCCGATATTGGCCTGTTTTTCTCAAAAATAGAAGGTTGATTGGGAAGAATAAATGGAGTTTGAACAATTTCAAACAAAGAACTTACCGGATTATCTGAATTTGGATCAGCTAGATTTTTAGTAATGTACCGATTCATTTGTTTAAAGAGCTCCGTTTCTTGGTTGTCACTGACACATGAAAAATGCGTTTTGCCATCAGCCGATTTTCGGGTCCAAACAATGTCATAAAATTGGTCCTTGTAAACAAATTCGTTTTTCTTCTTCCAAATTAGTTGCTTAATTTCCTGATCATTAAAAACAAAATCAATTAACTGATCTTCAGGTACACCTTGTTTTAGTTTGAGTTTGATTGCCTTGTGAATGGCTCTTTTTTCCAGATGAAAATAGGCAATAAAACCAACCGACTGAACCAAAAAAAGGAACGCCAAGAAAAAGGGAATACTGCTTTTATGACTAAATAAAGATTTCATCTTTAAAACAAAGATAAGGACCTTATGTTAAGAAATGCTAATTGACATTCATTTTTTCAAAATCGATTTCTATTATTAATCAAAGTTTGAGCGAGTACACTTATTTTTGTAAGATGATCGAAAATCATTTTTCTACGGTTGAAGTCAGACAACAAGCAAGGTATTTTACATTTGGAAATCCGGAAGCCAAAGAAGCAATCGTTGTTTTACACGGATATGGTCAATTGGCATATTATTTTTTAAAAAAATTTTCAATAGAATCCCTTCAAAATTATATAGTTATTGCTCCTGAAGGCTTACATCGTTTTTATTTAGAAGGCTCTGCCGGAAGGGTAGGTGCATCGTGGATGACAAAAGAATGGCGCGAGCAAGATTTGGATACAAATCATCTGTATTTATCGAACTTGTTTGATGAAATTTCAGACCGATTCCCAACAATAGAATCATGGAATTTACTCGGATTTTCACAAGGAGGAGCAACAGCTGCTCGATTTTGGCAAAAATCGATCTATCCGTTCAAACGATTGATTATGTGGGCAACTGTATTCCCGCCAGACGTTTTGATGGATTTGAAAAGTGCGAAAACAGAAACAGAAAAACATTTTGTTGTCGGTTCGGAAGATCCTTATTATGAAGGAGACAATATGACTGAAATTATTCGTTTTTATTCGGAAAATAATTTTGAAATACATACTTTTGAAGGAAAACACACAATTGATACATCTATTCTAAATAACTTATTTTAACATGAAGGAAATTGTTAGTTTATTCATTTTCATTGTTTTACTTGGCTGTAATTCTACTTTTTCTCAAACCAAAATTGAAGGTACAGAAATTGGATTTGATGGAAGTTTTAGTGTGTCGAATTTAGGAGGAACTTACGGCATCGGAACAAAATTCGGCTTTAAATTAAATGAAAATGTGATTTTAGGCCCTTCGATTCGATTTCAACGTACTTGGTCCACATTTGCTGGAGGGGCGAATAATACAGTTGGTTACTCCATTTTTGGAGGAGGAATCTGGTTTCATTATCGATTTGCTAACTATTTATTTGCTGGCGCTGAAGTAGAAATGCTAAACACGCCCAACGACATTATTTTTGTTACTGGTCAAAAAGTGTGGGTGCCAACTGCATTTATTGGTGGAGGATATTCCCACGCTTTTGATTCGGGATTGAGATTAAACGCTGGAATTTTTTATGATGTGATTGATAATCCGAGAAGTCCTTTTCGACCAGGATATTTCATGCAAAAAAACACAAATGGTGTCCCAGGAGCGTTGATTCCAGTGATTTATCGCTTAGGAATTTTTATTCCATTGAACTAGTTTGAATCAAAACTAGATTTAGGAAAGAGAGCTTCAAATTTTTGCCGTTGTTCTTCTTTCAGTTCCTCTAAATTTTCGGGTACATCTCTTTTCCATCGTTTGTGTGACCAAACCCAATAAGCAGGATTTTCTTGAATCACTTTTTCAAGTAAACGGGCATGTTTTTCAGTGATTTCTCCCCAAGAACACGAAGATGGATTGTCGGTGATTAGCTGTAATTCCATTTCGTAGTAACCGCGACGAACTTTACGCATGTGGTAAAACACTACCGCTTGGTTATACGTATGAGCCAATTGTTCGCATCCAAATAATACGGCCGTTTGTTGATTCAAAAATTCCATCCAATACGATTTTTTGGAATCACCTGGACTTTGATCCGACAAGATAAGAGTTGCTGTACAGTCGTATTTCAATTGCTCAAAATTGATTTTCACATTTTTCGAATGAAGAATAATCATCCCGTTACGAGAACGCAATTCATTCAATTTTTGATCCCAAAATGGATTGGAAAGGGGAGTGCCAATTCCAACAGCTTGATGCGGAAACAATACATTTTGTGCAGTAATCAACCATTCCCAATTGTTGTAGTGCCCTGAAACGAGTAAAACACTTTTCTTTTGATTATAAAGTGCTTGCATTACTTCTGGGTTTTTTACTTGAATTCGACGCTTTAATTCTTTTTGAGAAATACTTAAGTTTTTCACTCCTTCCATCAAAATATCCGCAAAATGACGGTAGAATTTTCTTCTTAATTGCTTGATTTCTTTTTCTGATTTTTCTGGGAAAGACCGTTTTAGATTTCCATCAATTACTTTTTTTCGATAAGGAAAGACTGAAATCAAAATGAAATAAAACAAATCACCAAAAAGATACAAAACCCGTAAAGGAAGAAAAGAGAGTGGATAAATGAGCGTATGAAAAAGAAATGATGACATAGTTTACGAGTATTTTTGGTTCCATTTTGCTTGTATCCAAGCTTCAATTTCTTGTTCTTTTTTACTCGAACCAGCATGAAAAAAAGATTGGTTTTTCAGTTCACTGGGCATAAATTCTTGTTGAACAAAATTCCCAGGAAAATCGTGTGCATACAGATAACCTTCCCCATAACCCAATTCTTTCATCAATTTTGTTGGTGCATTTCGTAAATGAATTGGCACAGCTAAATCACCTGTTTCTTTAACCAATTGTTGTGCTTCATTGATCGCTTTGTAAGATGCATTTCCTTTTGGTGAACTTGCGAGATAAATTGCGCATTGCGAAAGAATGATGCGTGACTCCGGCCATCCAATGTGTTGGACAGCTTGAAACGTATTGTTCGCCATGACCAAAGCTGTTGGATTTGCTAGTCCAATATCTTCACTTGCTAAAATTAATAACCGACGAGCAATAAATGCAGGATCTTCACCGCCAGCAATCATTCTAGCTAACCAATAAACAGCTGCGTTTGGATCACTACCTCGTATTGATTTGATGAATGCAGAAATAATGTCGTAATGTTGTTCTCCATCTTTGTCATACATCGCAAGACTTTGCTGAGCAACTTGTTTGACCATTTCATCCGTAACAACGATTTTATTGTCGTTTTTATGAATGTTAATGATAATTTCAAAGACGTTCAATAATTTACGTGCATCACCACCCGAAAGCGCTATCAATACTTTTGTTTCTTTCAGTTCAATGGGAAGTTTAGAAAGAACTAGATCTGTTTCTACCGCTTGTTCCAACAAACGATTTAAATCATCTTTACTGTGAGATTGCAAGGTATACACCTGACAACGAGATAAAAGTGCCGAAATAACTTCGAATGATGGGTTTTCTGTTGTTGCACCAATTAAGGTTACTGTTCCTTTTTCAACAGCACCTAACAAGGAATCTTGCTGCGACTTCGAAAAACGATGAATTTCATCAATAAACAGAATTGTACCTCCTTTTCGAAACATTCCACCACCTGTTTCAACACGTTGAATCACCTCTCGCACATCTTTGACACCAGACGAAATAGCTGACAAAGTATGAATTTCCCAATTTAAGTGCTTTGCAAGTAAATAAGCCAAAGTGGTTTTTCCAACGCCTGGAGGACCCCACAAAATCATTGAAGGAATCATGCCTGCTTCGAGGGCACTAAACAACGAAGCTCCAGGACGCAAAAGATGATCCTGACCAACATACGAAGCAAGCGTTTTAGGACGCATTCTTTCTGCCAGCGGAGCGAGACTCATATTAGAATAATTCTTGCAATTCCTTTTTCAAATAATCAATTGTGATTTCAGTAGGTAATTTTCCTACTTCCGCAGAAATCTCCATGATTTTAGCAGCTAAATCGGTAGCCATGGATAATTCGCTCATCTGACTTCCAGCGATATTGATGATTTTGATTGTTTCTTCTTTTGAATTTCGAACCATTTCCCATCCTTGAAGGGAAACAAACAATTGTTGTGCAACGTTGTGGTCGTATTCTTCCCGAATTGCTTTCAATAAATTTGCTTGGAAAGCTTTTGCAGGAAGTCCGGGATTATGCAAGCGCATCACTAACGAATTTGGAGAAATACGTTCCATAAACAAGACTGCACGTTGGTATGCTTCAACACGAGAAGGCAAAAAATAATTTTGACGTTCTTTGCGTAGTTCGATTTGCAAATGACGAATTTCTTTTTCGCTTTGTTTTTTCAAGAACAAATATGTTGTAGCGAAAATCGCACCAGCGGGTAAAATAATTAAGGCAATTTGAAATAGGATTTCCATCATTTTATCGTTTTTACAAATATAATTTCAATTTGATTGAAAAGTAACGTTAAACTCAAAAAAAAACCACAATTAATTTGCGTTTTTATCAGGTTCATTTTCCAATGAAGCAATAATTTTCTTCATGTCTTTCACAATGACAAGCATTCCAGGAATTAATTCGTGGTCTATTTCGTTCCAATCGTTCTTCTTTTTGAGATCAACAACTAAGGTATCATCCAAATACTCCATAGAATGAGAAAAGGCGTTTAGCAATTTTCGATAACTTTTTTCCGTGATGGCTGGAGCTTCATTTTTTGTACGAACATCTAGCATCATTGCAGCTAAATGTGCATTGAAAATATTATTCAACAAAATCAATTTATTGACTTCATTCACACTTTTCTGCTTGCTTTTAGGTTCTCCAAGCATTCGTTGTAAGGTAGATGTAGCGTTCGAAATGGCAACATAACTTTCTTTTCTAGCTACACGATAATTGGCTTGTTTGGATAAATCATGCAATGAGTATGTCAAAACCTGTTCAAAGTAATTCCAATTTTTCTGAACCATCAAAACCAGGTTTTTACGAAGATTGAACGCTTCCCAATTAGGGAAAAGAACCCAACTTGCTCCCCAAGATAAGCCTACGGCGATTACAGTATCTAGAATTCGCTCTTTCGCCAATAAGACATCGTTTTCATGTCCTAAAAAACTGAAAGCAAATAAAATGAAAGGCGTCATAAAGAAAACACTGTAGGTGTAATTCACACGAGTTAAACTGTAAGTCAATAACATAAACAGTAACAATAAAGCAAATTTAGCATTGACCGTATCCACAAAATGCAAGAGACTGACTCCGATCAAACCACCTAAAACAGTACCTATAATGCGTTCTTTATTTTTTTGCTTCGTTTGACTAAATCCGGGTTTCATGATGACGATTACGGTCAACAATATCCAATAACTAAAAGGAGCATTGTAAAATGTTTGAGTAAACAAATAAGCTAAACCTGCTACAATAGATACGCGTAGACTATGTCTGAAAACAGATGACTTAAATGAGAAGTTTTCCACAAAGAGATTTACATCTAAAGCAACATGTGATGTAAATCGGTGTAATTCTTTTCGCCTTTCATTGGGGACATGAATCGCATCAATTTGATATTCATACATCCGAATGACACTGTTTCTGATGTTAATTAAATTCAAGTAAATTTTCTTCAGACTAAAAACAGTTGTATGTTCTTTACTAAGACTTTCTATTACTTGATTTAACTCTTGTATCGATTGAATATCAACCTCTTGTTTGTTTGGTGTTTCATGGTTGTGGATACATGTCCCGATATATTCTAAATGAGTAGCAATCTGTTGAATGGCATCATGAAATAATGGTAAAACGCGTTGTTTATCAAAATCAGCATGAATCGCCTCATAATCGACGTGCTTTTCATTCGTTTGTTCATATAAATCTACCAATTCAATAAAAGTCATAATCAATCGATTTCCTTGTGCACTTGAATCTTTGAGGATTTGTCTTGTTTTAAACAAGAGTTCTCTCACTTGTTCGAAGGACTGATTGACCTTTGCTTGTTGGGCAATTAATTCCGTGTATTTCTCTTCTAGTTGGGTATTATTCAAATAGAACTTAGATCGAACTTGTAAATTTTCAGCTACTAATTGAATTGTTTCACCCAAAATTTGTTCTGCAGGTCTGTATGGAAATACTCGAGTTAAAATCAAACTCAATGAAAAATAAAACATTCCACCAAGCAACAAATACAAGGCATGAATCCAAATTTGACTGACATTCATCACTTGATCTAGCGTAACCACCATTGCCAAGAGAGAAGCTATTCCGACAGAAGAAGCACGGGATCCATAAACCGTGAATAAAGAAAAGAACAAACACAAGCTTGGAATCAGAATAAATAACAACCAAGGTGATTGATTTGAATATCCAATAATTACTGCGTTAGCAAATAGGAAAAAAATCGTTGCTAGCATTGCATTTCTTCGATGTATCTCCGGCCCAGGTGTGTCCGAAACGCTAGTTAACAAAGAACCCAATGAAATGGTAACTCCAATAGCTAAAGAATCTAATTGAAAAGCAACAATAGCGGGTAAAATAACAGCCAAAGTAATTTTTAGTCCATCGTAAAAATACTGGCTTAGAATAAATTTTTTCCAAGCCGAAACTTGTCTATTTAAAAAAGATTCCATCTGGTGCAAAGGTCGGTAAAATATGACTTATATCGAGTTCAATTAACATTTTTTGCTCAAAAAAGAAATAGACAATTTTCGATCGATTTTTCAACTATTAAATCTTTTCTAATTAAATTGAATAAAATTGTTCATTATCAATATTCGTTTTAAATCGATTTATTTTCAATGAAAAAGGTTGTTTGATAAACGTAATCGATATTTGTAAAAAAAAGTTAAATTAAATATCATTCACTTTAACAGAAAAACATACTTTTGGGCCGTAACTATAAAATAATCATTATGTCTGAAATGAACAGTGCCCCTCAAGGAAAGGGATTAGCAATTGGAGGATTTGTTTTGTCCTTAGTAGGTTTATTATTATCATCATGGATTGCTGCAATTGCTGCTTTATCAATCGCTGCTGGTGGAAGTGCAATCTTAATGTATCTTTGGTTGGTACTTTGTATCGCTAGTATTATCCTTTCTGTGATGGGTATGTCTAAACTTGGTAAAACAGGTGGTAAAAAAGGTTTAGGAATTGCAGGTATGATCATCGGTATAGTAGCTACAATTTACTCTATCATTCTAGTTTTAGGTTTGAGCGCTGCTTCTGCAGTTATCGACGAAGCAGGTGGTGATGAGTTCCGTGACCAATTCTCTAAAGAATTGCAAAAAGAACTTGAAAAAGAATTAGGAGAATAATATTCAATTGGTTTGTTTTAAGTCCTTCCTTCTTGGAAGGACTTTTTTTATTTAATACTATTTATATGTTAGATCAACAATTAGATTCCACCCAATATCAAAGCCCCAAAACCTTACCTAATGCAACAGCAACTTTGGTATTAGGTATTTTATCCATCGTTTTGTGTTTTCCAGGTTTTATCTTTGGTATCATCGGAATCGTGTTACACAAAGGAGACAAAAAACTGTATTTAGAAAACCCAAGTATGTATGAAAATTCCTACAAAACAGCTAAAGCAGGATACATTTGTAGCATTATCGGTACGTGCTTGTCTCTGTTTGTAATTTTATTTTATGTGATTTATTTTGTCATCATTTTCTCTTTTATCAGTTCAATACCTTCTAACTAGACTTTAAATATCTTATATTTGTATAATTAATATTAAGTCTAAATAAATGAAAGTTGTTTTGGCAGACAGTAATAACCTGATTCGTATTGGAATGCGAGCAGTTTTACAGCAGATTCCAAAATTAGAAATCATTGGTGAAGCTACTTCCAATCAAGAATTGATCGAATTGATCAAAAATTTTGAAGTAAATGTTGTTTTAATTGATTACACTGCACCAGACTTTAGTATTGATGTTATTCCACAAGTGCTTCAAGTTCAGAGTGATTTGAAAATGGTCGCAATTACTCCAGATCAAACAGCACAAACATTGGTGAATGCTCTGAGAAGCGGTGTAAAAAGTTATGTAAAGAAAGACTGTGATATCACAGAAATTATAGATTCTGTAAAAGAAACCGCAAAAGGGAACAAATTCTTTTGCGGTCAAATTTTAGAAACAATTCAAAAAGCATCGATCGATGTGAATGATTTAGATTTAGATTCGTTTACGTGCGAACCCATTCTATTATCAGACCGAGAATCTGAAATTATCACCTTGATCGCAGAAGGTTTAACAAATGTTCAAATTGCCGAGCACCTCTTTTTAAGTAATCATACGGTGAATACACACCGAAAAAACATCATGTCGAAGTTGGGAGTTAAAAACACCGCTGGAATTGTGATGTATGCTGTGAAAATGAACTTAGTCAGTCCCAATAAATTCTTATTTGCAGCTGAATCTTAGCGCTCACCAAAAATCGAACTACCAACGCGAACCATCGTACTTCCTTCTTCAATAGCCAATAAATAATCTCCGCTCATACCCATCGAGATTTCTTTAAAGTCGTCATTGAATTTGAAATAATGACTTTTTAACAGTAAAAAATAGTTGTGAAGCGTTCGAAATTCGTCTTGAATGATTTCTTCATCCTCGGTGAAAGTGGCCATCCCCATCACTCCACAAATACGTACATTTTCCATTTCGATGAAATCCCTACTTTCAAGGATTTCCTTTGCTTCATCAAATGACAATCCAAATTTTGTTTCTTCTGATGCGATATGGAATTGAAGTAAAACATCAATAATTCGCTCGTTTTTCTTCGCTTCTTTGTTGATTTCCTTCAGTAATTTCAAACTATCAACGGCATGAATTAAATGAACAAAAGGTGCTATGTATTTGACTTTGTTTGTCTGCAAATGTCCAATCAAATGCCACTGTATATCAGCTGGTAATTTAGCTTGTTTATCAACTAATTCTTGTACTTTGTTTTCGCCAAAATGCCTTTGTCCTGCTTGATATGCTTCTTCAATGGCAGAAACAGGTTTTGTTTTTGAAACAGCAATCAAAGTGACCGAATCAGGGATGTTTTGTTGAATTGATTTGAGAGCTTCTTGTATCATTCTTCAATAGAATATATAGTTAGTCCACTGCGTAATTTTGGCTCTACCCAAGTTGATTTTGGGGGCATAATAAGTTGATTGTCAGCAACTGCTTTCACTTGATCCATGGTTACAGGATGTAAAACAAAACCCACTTCTGCTTTACCTGACGAAATCGGGTCTGAAATGGCATTCAAACCTAAAACACCTGCTACAAACTCAATGTTCGCATCAGTTTTCAGGTCTTTTATTCCTAAAAGTGGAGTTAAAATAAACTGGGTTAAAATCTCCGGATCCAAACAAGCAACCGGATCATTTTCATTAATTATGTGAGTCTTGCATGTAAGTTTGTACCAAGAACCTCTCAGATTCATGTGAATTTCATGTTGCTTGGTTGGTTGGCAAGCATGTGGTAAAATCTCTATATCAAAAGAAGCTCGTAATTCTTGGATTAGTGTCTCACTATTTTTGCCATTTAAACTATGAACCAATCGATTAAACTCAACTATTTGAAGTAAAGATTCATCAATTAAGAAAGCTAAAAAGTATGCGTGATTTGTTCCATTTTGATTCGAACCTCTTTGTTCAATCCGATCGAAAAGTCGGGTAGAAGATGCTGAACGATGATGTCCATCTGCAATGTAAGTCGCTTCAATTTGTTCAAACGCATTTTGGACCATCTTGCTTTCGGTAGAATTCAACACCCACAATTCATGCTTAACCATGTCGGTAGTTGAGAATTCATATTCCGGTCGGCCTTGTGTAAAATCAGAAAGCAATGCAGCAATATTTGGTTGATGTGGATAGGATAGAAGCACCGGTTCCGCATTAAAGCCAACTATATCGAGGTAATTGGTAAACATTTCCTCGCGCGATGTAAGCGTAGCTTCGTGTTTTTTAATCAAATCTTGTTTATATTCATCCACACTTGCTCCGGCTATCACACCCAAATAAGCATGATTATCTTTCGTTTGGCGATACAAATAGATGCTTTCTTCTTGATCTTGAATTAAAATCCCGTTTTCACAAAAAACGTCAAATTGTTCTTTTACGTGTTTAAAACGTTCTTTCGAATTGGGTTTTGTTTTAATTGAAGACTGAAACTCAGGGTGAATGATCCGAATAAATGTAAATGGATTTTCCTCCAATTTCGCTTTAAGTATATTTTTTTTATACGTATAAACAGGGCGAGTAGCCACCAAATGTGCTTTATCTCTTGTTGGACGAATCGCTTTGAACGCCTTTATTTTTGCCATTTTTCGATTTTTGCAAGTACGAAATTACGGAATTTTTAGGATGTTTTTTTCTCCATCGTTTGTTTTCTTTGTAATCCTATTTTTCATGCAGCTTTAGTCGTTTGGCCAATTTGATTCTTTCCATTTATTCTGAGACAATTATCCTGATTAAGGTCATAAATTTTACTGATTTGACTTCTGTTTTTAGCGTTTTTAGATACCTACATTTGTTCTATAAAACAGAGAAACATGGATACAGCAAAAATTTACACACAACACGAAGAAAACGTTGATTTTCTAAAGCGTTTAGCGTTTTACAAAGAAGAAATTCAAATTCTAACTGGAAGGCTAGAAGAAGTAGCAAATAAAAACACTGCACCTGATTGTTTAATGCTAGTTGAACGTTTTCAAAATCAATTGATTATTCAGAAAAACAACATCGATGAAATTCGGCATGCTGTCAAACAAGATGAAAACCGTTTGGAGGCAGAAATACTAGAAAATGAAACTGCAGTTGACCGAAGAAGTGTTGAATACCACGAAAAAGAACGCGAATTGGTGGATGGATTTGAAAATAATTTTAATCAATTGCGTCAAGAGATGAATGGATTTTTCACAAAATGGATGTAAAATAAATACACCAAACATAAACTTCATACTACGAAACCGTTTCTGAAAACAGAGGCGGTTTTTTATTTTTAGTCAGTTTTATTCAATTCAAGTAGTTTTTTTCGCTCTTGTTTTAACGATTGAATGCGTGTTTCTTTCCCTGCTTGACGAATATTTTTGGCTGTTTCTGTGTAAAATTCGTGTACATTTTCCAGAAATTCTAATTGAAAATCTATCCAATTCAAATCGGACATAAATTCGCCCATGTTTTCCATTTCCAAACGCAATTTCTTGGCAACATGTTCATAATCGGCTCTTCCTAAATAATCGTGGTCGGCATCACACATGATTTTCTCTAACAACGTTTTTGGTTTCACCTGTTTTTGTGTTGCAGCGATCATTCCAGAAATAAGTTCGATTTCTTGTTCTGAATAACCGAATTTAGGTAAGTTGTTTTGAGCTAACTTAATTCCAAACAATTCATTATTGTGATACGTTACTAAAAATCCAGCATCGTGATAATATACTGCTGTCCTCAATAAAATGATTTCATATTCGCTGACTCCTTCTAGTTTTGCGAATCGAATTGCCGCTTTTTCTACATTAACAGTGTGAGATAAATCATGGTAAAGCAATTCATCTGGAAGAGAGGACTTTAATCGAAAAAGAATGTCTTTTTGCATGTGATTAAAATCAACTACCGGTAAGCCAATTTTCTCTAAAATCGTTTTGTTTGCAATTTTCCCTTCATTGTAGAGACTCATTTCTGGTTTTAAACGGTTTAACCAACACATTTCCTGTGAACCACCTCGTTTTTTTATTTCTACATTTCCAAACGGAGTTAGCTCAAAATAAGGCTGAATAACATCGACCAATGCTTTGGTTATAAGTATTTTATTGGGTTCGGATGATTGTTCGGCTCGAGCTGCAATATTTACCGTATCTCCCCAAACATCAAAATTAAATTTGCGTGTACCGATAATCCCAGCGACTAATGGTCCCGCGTGAATTCCGATTCGAATTTCCCAAAAATCTTTTTTCATTGCTTTCGCAGCACTTCGTTCGTTGAGCATAAAATCTCTCATTTCCAACGCAGCTAAACAGGCGCGAATTTCTGGATCTCCCATATCCTCTGTTACACCAGCAAGTGCCATGTAAGAATCTCCAATGGTTTTGATTTTTTCTAATTTATATTTCTCGGTGATTTCATCAAATTTGGTGAAATGGTACTCCAATTTTTTCAAAATCTTCAGTGGACTCAGGTTTCTCGATTTTTGGGAGAAATTCACAAAATCAGTGAATAAAACAACGCCCTTTTCAACCCGTTTTGGTGAGAATTTTCCATGAGTATTTAAATCATCAAGTACTTTTTCAGGGAAAATATTGAGTAACAATTGACCAATTCGTTGATCTTTGTAATACATCGATTTATACACTTCCATTTTCGCTTTCACCAAATTTGGATTGAAAGGCCTGGAAATAAAATCAACTGCACCTTCATTCAAACCCTTCACTAAATTGGCTCCTGAACGCGAGTTTTCGGTGATAACAATGCGGTAAATATTCTTAGCTACACTCGCATCTTTCAGAGATTGCAGCAATTCTAATCCTCCAAAAAAAGGAGAATCGATGTTGATCAACAAAATTCCGATTTCACGTTGATGTAAAATTTCGTGTGCTTCATCGACATTTGAACACAGAATGACATTGTTTCCGCTTCCATTCAATATTTCTTTCAACCCGCGTTGATTCGTCGGATTGTCATCGATTATGAGGATATTGATAAATCTTTCCAAAGTGGTTTTTCAGTTCAACGAAAATACACTTTTTTATTTGGATTGCAAGAGTTCATCAATTACATCTTCAATTGTTTTTTGGACTCCTAAAAGAGCATTGATTTTTTGTATTACCCGATCTACCACTGCATCTGGACATGAAGCTCCAGAAGTGACAATTAATGTTGGGTTTTGAGGCAACGAAAATAAATCGACTGAAAATGTACTTCGATTATGTGTATGAATATCAAAAGATTCAAACGTTCCTTCTTCCGAAATCTGGGATTCATCTTCGATAAAAACGGTTGGGAATTTGGGTTCTAATAATTCAACCAAATGAGTTGTGTTTGAACTATTACTACCACCAACAACGATTGCCAAATCGGCATGTTTTTCTAGTAAACCATAGGTTGCACTTTGATTGTCATTGGTTGCATAACACAAGGTATCTCGTGTATCAGCTGTATGATCTTTGCTGTTTTCCTCGCCGTATTTTTCGATCATAATTTGACGAAGAAAATCACTGATTTCTTGAGTTTCGGTTGCCAACATGGTTGTTTGATTAACTACACCGATTTTCGTCAAATCTTTTTTAACGTCAAAATCAGGTGTATATTTTCCTTGGAAAAAAGTATAAAACTCCGATTCTGATCTTTTTCCTAATATTATTTCGGATAAAAAAGTAGCTTCATCTAAATCTTTGATAATCAATGCAGGCGCATTTTGAGCACTGTGTGAAAATGTGGCACGCGTTTCTTCGTGATTGGCTTTACCGTGTATCAAAATAGTATGTGACTCTTTTCCTAGTTTTTCAGATCGATTCCACACTTTTTCAACAAAAGGACAAGTTGTATTGTATGCCTGAACATTTACACCAATTTCTGACAAAATTTGTTCTATTTCCACCGTTGTTCCAAACGCTGGAATAATTACTACATCTTCCGAAGTTAGTTCTTGCCAATCAATCAATTGTTTTCCATGTGTGTCTTGAATAAATTGAATTCCATACGACATTAAATCTTCATTAACACCAGGATTATGAATCATTTGACTCAAAAGAAAAATGCGTTTACCAGGGTTTTCTGAAATCGCTTTGTATGAAATTTCAATGGCATTTTCTACACCATAACAAAATCCGAAATGCCTTGCAATTAAATATGTGACATTATTGAAATCCAGACGAGTAGGAGTAAAGTCCTTTTTTCGAGGATCTTGCTCTTTACGAAATGATTTTACACGACTAATAATCGGCGATCGGTAATATGCTGGAATATCAAATTTTTTCATTTAATTGATTTTTTTTAGAACACTTAACGAAGAAAAAAGTTTTTTAACGTCAAAACAACCAGGTGATGAAATCAATCAACACCTAGTATGCATTCGTTTTTATTTGTTTACTTTTGCGTAATCAGCCAAAAATGTTTCCAATCCACTGTCCGTTAAGGGATGTTTTGCCAATGCCATAATCGCTTTCAAAGGACCCGTCATCACATCTGCGCCAATTTCAGCACATTGAATAATATGCATTGGGTGACGAACGGATGCAGCTAAAATTTCTGTATCAAATGCATAATTATCGTAAATCAAACGGATTTGTGCAATCAGGTCAATCCCATTTACGGAAATATCATCCAAGCGACCAAGGAAAGGTGAAATATACGAAGCACCCGCTTTTGCAGCTAATAAGGCTTGACCAGCTGAGAAAATTAAGGTGCAATTTGTTCGAATTCCTTTGGAAGAAAAATACTTAATTGCTTTGATTCCGTTTGGTGTCATCGGTATTTTAACCACAATGTTTTTATGCAAAGCAGCCAATTCTTCCCCTTCTTGGATCATTCCTTCAAAATCAGTTGCAATTACTTCAGCACTTACATCACCATCTACAATTTCACAAATTGTTACATAATGATTAAGGATGTTCGTTTTACCGGTAATCCCTTCTTTTGCCATCAATGACGGATTGGTTGTTACACCATCCAAAACGCCTAAATCATTTGCTTCTCGAATTTCAGCTAGATTAGCTGTATCAATAAAAAACTTCATTTCTATCTATTTTAATTTAGTATTCACTTTCTAATTTCTTCTAAACGAACTGCAACAAAAGTACGGACATAAGACTTTTTTCTTGCCATAAAATAGGAAAAGATTACAAAAGTTTTTCACATAAAAAGGGAATTTTACAAGAATTAAAATTTGAATGTAGTATTATTTTTGATGTGAATCATTCAATTAGCGGTTAAAAACAGATAGTTGCGGAAAAATGTATCTAAATCGGTTTTTTTTAACTAAATTTGCGCTCAATTTGTAGAATAGTTAATAGTCAAATTGAATCTTAAAAGCGCATAGAATGCCAAGAAACACTTCCATTCAATCAGTTTTAATTATCGGTAGCGGTCCCATTGTCATTGGTCAAGCCTGCGAATTCGATTACTCAGGATCACAAGCAGCACGTTCGCTTCGTGAAGAAGGTATCGAAGTAACCTTGATCAATTCCAATCCAGCTACGATTATGACGGACAAAGTGGTTGCTGACAATATTTATTTGTTGCCACTTGAACCTGAAAGTATTGTGAAAATCCTTCAAAGTCACAAAATCGATGCTGTGCTTCCAACAATGGGAGGACAGACAGCCTTGAACTTGGCAATCAAATGTGATGACATGGGGATTTGGGAGGAATACGGGGTAGATATTATTGGAGTAGATATTGCTGCGATTGAAATTACCGAAAACCGTGAAGCATTCCGCAACCTGATGGAACAAATCGATGTTCCGATGGCACCACAAACCACGGCTAAATCGTTCCTTGAAGGGAAAGAAGTAGCTCAAAAGTTTGGTTTTCCTTTGTGTATTCGTGCATCTTACACCCTAGGTGGTGCTGGTGCCTCGATTGTTCACGATCCGAAAGAATTTGATGGTCTACTTGAGCGTGGATTACAACTTTCACCGATCCACGAAGTGATGATTGACAAAGCTTTGTTGGGTTGGAAAGAATTTGAATTGGAATTACTTCGCGATGCAAATGACAATGTGGTGATCATTTGTTCGATTGAAAATTTTGATCCAATGGGAATTCATACAGGTGATTCAATTACGGTTGCTCCTGCAATGACTCTTTCGGATACAACTTTCCAAAAAATGCGCGATATGGCAATCAAAATGATGCGCTCTATCGGAAATTTTGCTGGAGGTTGTAATGTTCAGTTTGCCGTTTCTCCGGATAATCAAGAAGATATCATTGCAATTGAAATTAATCCACGTGTGTCTCGATCGTCTGCTTTGGCTTCAAAAGCAACAGGTTATCCGATTGCAAAAATTGCAGCAAAATTGGCGATTGGTTACCATTTGGATGAATTACAAAACCAAATTACCAAAACAACTTCTGCCTTGTTTGAGCCAACTTTGGATTATGTGATTGTTAAGATTCCGCGTTGGAATTTCAATAAATTCCCAGGAACTGATCGTCGTTTGGGGCTTCAAATGAAGTCAGTAGGAGAGGTAATGGGGATTGGACGTTCGTTTCAAGAAGCTTTGCAAAAAGCTTGTCAATCCTTGGAAATCAACCGAAATGGTTTGGGAGCAGATGGAAAAGAATTGACCAACCAAGAAGCTATTTTACATTCCTTGGAAAATGCATCTTGGAATCGTTTATTCCACGTGTACGATGCCATTAAACTAGGAATTCCTTTCAAAACCATTCACGAAAAAACAAAAATCGATGTTTGGTTCTTGAAACAAATCGAAGACTTAATCAAATTGGAGCGCAAAATCGAGAAATTCCACCTCGAAAATATTCCAAAAGACTTGTTGTTTGAAGCAAAACAAAAAGGATATGCCGATCGCCAAATCGCTCATTTATTGCGTTGTTTGGAATCGGAAGTATACAAAAAACGCGATGAATTTGGCATCAAACGAGTTTACAAATTAGTAGATACTTGTGCCGCTGAATTCGAAGCACAAACACCTTATTATTATTCCACTTTTGAATACGAAAACGAAAGCATTGTCTCTGATCGTCCAAAAGTAGTAGTTCTCGGATCAGGACCAAACCGAATTGGACAAGGAATTGAGTTTGATTACTCGTGTGTTCATGGTGTTTTAGCTGCCAAAGAATGTGGTTACGAGACCATCATGATCAATTGTAATCCGGAAACTGTTTCAACTGATTTTGACACAGCAGATAAATTGTATTTCGAGCCCGTTTTCTGGGAACATATTTACGACATTATTCGACACGAAAATCCAATTGGAGTGATCGTTCAATTAGGTGGACAAACTGCCTTGAAATTAGCAGAAAAGCTTGAGCGTTTTGGCGTTAAAATTTTAGGCACAAGCTTCGAAGCGCTTGATTTGGCTGAAGACCGTGGTCGTTTTTCGAAATTGTTAGAAGCAAACAACATTCCTTTTCCAAAATATGGAGTAGTTCAAGATGCTGAACAAGCGATTGAATTATCTAAAGATCTTGGTTTCCCGTTGTTGGTTCGCCCTTCGTATGTTTTGGGTGGACAAAAAATGAAAATCGTTATCAATGAAGAAGAATTGGAGCACCACGTTGTCGATATTATTGGTGAAATGGGAAGCAACCAAATCTTACTCGACCATTTCCTTGGTGGTGCGATTGAAGCGGAAGCAGATGCCATTTGTGATGGTGAAGATGTCTATATCATTGGTGTGATGCAACACATTGAACCTGCGGGAATTCACTCGGGTGACTCGTATGCATTACTTCCTCCATTCAATTTGGGTGACTTCGTGATGACTCAAATCGAGGATATTACTCGCAAAGTAGCGGTGGAATTGAAAACGGTTGGTTTGATCAATATTCAGTTTGCTATCAAAGACGATAAAGTATACGTTATTGAAGCCAATCCGCGTGCATCTCGTACCGTTCCATTTATTGCAAAAGCGTATGACGAACCGTATGTAAATTATGCAACGAAGGTGATGTTGGGTCATGCCAAAGTGAAAGATTTCAATTTCAATCCGAAAAAAGAAGGATACGCGATTAAAATTCCTGTATTCTCTTACGAAAAATTCCCGGATGTGAAAAAGGAATTAGGTCCTGAAATGAAATCAACAGGAGAAGGAATTCGCTTTATCAAAAACTTAAAAGATCCTTTCTTTACGAAGATTTATTCAGAAAGAAATATGCATTTATCCAGATAAAAGGAATTTTTTTCTATTTTTAAAAAAGAGATTGTCAATGTGACAATCTCTTTTTTGTTTCATATATGTAACTTGAAATGCACAACTACCCGTTGAAATACATACTTGTCAAGCAAGAGATTAGTAAAAGTAAATTGAATTATATTCAGTGGTTTTCCATAATTGTCGTACAAATTTTATTTGCTTTAACGTTCATTTATTATTTTAGATACATTAATAATATGTGGATACTTTTCCTGACTTTGGCTGTACTTTCATACGGAACGCATCGCTTATATGAAGTAATTAATCATTATTTAATAAATCGATACGAAATCGGTTACATCCAGTTTTTCCCAACTGAATTTCACGTGTTTTTAGAGAATCAACTTCAGCAAATCTCTTACACAGAGATCGATCAAATCATTTATTCGGGAGGCATGGTGGACAACTATTTTTCAGATCATCAAGAGTATATAACTCGAAAATATCTGTTTTTATTGAAAAATGGAAACTTCATTTTGGTGGAAGCAGAAACTGAAATACGTACAAGTGTTTTACTTGAACTGGGAATAAAGACAATTCACATTCAAAAAGTCATTAAACGGATTTTGCCTCCGAATGGGATTAAAAAAAGTGATCGGTTGATCCGAAAATTCAGCAGGAGAAAATCAACTAAATAATCCAATAAAATCAATCTCAAGCTTACCCGATGTTTTTCGTTGAAATTCAACTAAAATTTGTTAAAAACAGACAGAAGAATACGAAAAAATGCATCTTTGGTATTCAATCAATAATATTTCAACTTTTTTCCAATGATACTACAGATTATTTTAGCCTTGACACTAACCATATTTTCAAGTTGCAACTCGAAATCGACTTCTGAAGTGCAACTCAAAAGCAAGAAAGAAACTTCGTTTTTAAATGGCGATATAATTTTTCAATCGTCCAATTCGGGTCAAAGCAAAGCGATTCAACTTGCTACCCATTCGGTTTATTCTCATTGCGGCATTCTTTTTCAAGAAAATGGAGAATGGATGGTGTATGAAGCAGTTCAACCTGTTGTGAAAACACCTTTTGAATCGTGGATCAAACGGGGAGATAATGCACATTATCTGGTGAAAAGACTTAAAAATAGAGCTGATTTACCATCAAAACAATTGGATTCGGTTTATTCTGTTTGTCAATCCTTTTTAGGAAAAGACTACGACATTTATTTCAATTGGTCCGATGATGAAATCTATTGTTCGGAATTAGTTTGGAAAGCATATCAACGTGGCGCAGGAATCGAAATAGGGAAGCGGGACCCACTCAAAAACATGGATTTATCTCACCCTGAAGTGAAACGAATCATGAAACAACGTTATGGAAACGAGGTTCCTTATGATGAATGGATGATTTCACCGGGTGCTATTTTTGATTCAGAACTACTGGTAACGATTATAAGTAAAAATGAATTAAAGCGAAATTAATCATCGTTTTCATCCTCCAAATCTTGTCCTGGTAATTCAAGCGCTTGCACTTGTTGAATCGCATTTCCAGCAATTCCACGAATCGAACCATACATATCAACGGTATTGTAAATCACTTTTTCCAATTGCTTTTCACGTTGTTTCCAAATACGTTGCATCGATCTCTTTTCGGATTCTAAATCAGCTTTCATTTGAGAAAATCCTTCTACGATTGCTTCCACTTGCATGCGAAAGGTTGTACTTGTTAGAAAGTCATACAACAAGTGCATTTTGTCGCCTCTGTTTTCTTGCGAAGCAATGGCATTATCAAGTTGAATTAACGTTTCACGAAGAACGGAACAAAGACCTTTAAATTCATCAAAAGTACAAATCCAAACACCATCTTTCATCCCCATTCGTTCCATATCAGAAGGCATCGCATCTGTGACCAATACACCTAAATCGGCTCCTTTTTCACGAATATCGGCTTTGAATTTTTCAATCCAACTTGGCTGAAAATCTTTGGTACGCTTACTCTCGTAATAGATTTTACCACAATTTTGTTTTGTTCGGGTATGAATGATCTGAATGCAATCACCACCACGCGCACCCTTTTTGATTTCTTCAATCGTATCCAAAGGAAACTGATTTTGAAGCCATTCTTCGATCGCTAATTCTTGCACTTCCCCTTGTAATTGCATCGAGCCTTGCTCTTGTTTGCGCTTCATTTCCTCAGTTAAGCGCATTTGATCTTCCAGTTTTTTCTGCAATTCTCGAACACGCAATTCATTTTTTTCCTCTTCAGCTTTACGTATTTTCTCTTTTTCTTCGTTAATTTTCTGATTTAAAAGCTTTTGATTGTCCGCTTCTAATGTTTCTTTCAATTCATCTTTTTCGCGTTTAAGTCGTTCCACTTCTGCTTTGGATCGATTTAATTCCCGAATTTGCTCTGATTTTTCGTTTAATTCTTTTTGTAGTACTTGAAATTGTTCCGCTTGTTCCTCTTCCAATTGCTGCTTGATTTTGGCACGTTCTTCTGCTTTTGCTTTTTGCAATTGATCATGCAAACGTTGTTGGAAAAGTTCATTTTCTTTTTTCTTCGCTTCATCAAATAAGCGTTGTTTTTCTTGTAATTCAAGTTCTTTCGATTCAAGTTCTTTTCGTTGACGAGCAACTTCACCTTGAATTTTCATTTTAACTTCTTGCTCAACTTGGTGTGCTAAAACATCTTGAACATCGATCGGCGTGTTGCAACTTGGACAGTATATTTGATTGGAGTTACTCATGGTTCAATATTTTAAGCTAAGGTAAGAAAATTGTCAGAAAATTGAATCTAACACAGATTAATTAGTAGAAACTCTATCTTTGTTCAAAATGTAAGAATTTCACTATGCAAACAAACGATGTAAGTACGTTTTTGAACCAAATTTCAGAAGAAAGAAAAGAGGTTTTTAATCGATTAAGACAAACTATTTTGGATCATATCCCTTCTGGATTTCAAGAAGAAATGAGTTATGGAATGCTTGGATATGTGGTTCCTCACACTGTTTATCCAGCTGGATACCACTGTGATCCGAAACTGCCTTTGCCTTTTATTAGCATTGCTTCTCAGAAAAACTTTATAGCTTTGTATCACATGGGGATATATGCTAAACCCGAATTACTCGAATGGTTTCAAGCAGCATATCCAAAATATGTTAAAGGGAAATTAGATATGGGAAAGAGTTGTATTCGTTTCAAAAAAATGGATCAGATTCCGTTTGATTTGATTGGCGAATTAGTGCAAAAAATGACCGTAGAAGATTGGATTCAGACATACGAACTTAATTATCGTTCTTCCAAAAAGTAATTCTTACCTTTGTAAAAATCATATTTGCCATGCAGTTAGTTTTGAATAAGTTACAAATTGACCAAAAAATGAACCGTCTTGCTCACCAAATTTTGGAAAATGCAAGCGACGAAAAAATCATTTTTCTTGCCGGAATTTGTGGAAACGGAATTCGAATGGCCAACGAATTTAAACGCATTATCAGCAAACATTCATCGATTCAAACGGAAGTATTTGAAATTTCATTAAACAAAGAAAACCCGCTTGAAAGTGAAATCAAAGCTCATATCGATGTAAATCAACTAGAAAATGGATTCATTGTGTTGATAGATGATGTTCTAAATTCCGGAAAAACAATGCAATACGGTCTGCTTAAGTTACTAGAAACCAAAGTAAAAGCCATCAAAACAGTTGCATTGGTTGATCGTCGACATAGAAGATTTCCAATTAAATGCGATTTTGTTGGAATTACTTTATCCACCACTTTGAAAAACAGAGTGGAAATCAAGTTTGAAGAAAACGATTATCAAGCAGTTTTAGTTTAATCACATGAATCGAATCACCGAAAAATCAAGCTTATACGATCAGCTTGAAGCCATGTCTACCTCTGAGATTTTGATCAATATGAACCGAGAAGATCAAAAGGTGGCTCTGGCTGTCGAATTGATTATTCCTGCCATTGAATCCTTTGTTAATGAGGCACATAAACGCATGGAACTCGGTGGTCGTTTGTTTTATCTAGGTGCAGGTACGAGCGGAAGACTGGGAGTTGTAGATGCCAGTGAATGCCCGCCAACTTTTGGAATTCCCGATGGTGTGGTGGTTGGTTTGATAGCGGGCGGCGACAAGGCCATTCGCAAAGCCGTTGAATTTGCAGAAGATAACCGCGAGCAAGGTTGGAAAGATTTAGAAGATTTTCAAGTTTCCAGATTGGATATTGTTGTTGGTATTGCCGCTTCTGGTACAACTCCATACGTTCTGGGTACACTAGAAAAAGCAAATGAAGCAGGCCTTTTAACTGGTGGTATTACATGTAATCCAGGTAGTCCATTAACACATATTGCTCAACATGCTATGGTACCAGTTGTTGGGCCAGAATTTGTTACAGGTAGCACACGATTGAAATCAGGTACAGCGCAAAAGCTTGTTTTGAATATGATCTCAACATCGTTGATGATTAAATTAGGTCGCGTAAAAGGAAACAAAATGGTTGATATGCAACTTTCAAACGAGAAATTGGTTGATCGAGGAACGCGTATGATCATGGAATTAATTCCGATTTCTTACGAAGAGGCGAATCAATCTTTACTTGAACATGGAAGCGTACGTGCCGTAATTGATGCCTTTCAAGCAAGAAAATAATGATTTTAACATAAATACGTCAAACGCCGTATAGCCAAAAGTTATCTGGAAAGTACCTTTGTTTTGTTAACTTAAAAACACACAAAATGAAAAAGGTACTTTTAATTTTCAGTTTATTTTTCACTGGAATTTCTATGGCACAAATGGGGCAAGTTTGGCCTGTTGACAAAAGACAAGATTTTGATGTTGACCAAGATTTAAAGATCACAAAAACGTATGACGCTGAAATTGTTTGTCAATTTTTCATGTTCCTTAACAACAATGAATTTATCCATGTAACAGATGGAATGACTAGTTTATATAAAATCATCAGTCGGGATGAATCTGTGACAGACGAACCTATGTACACAGTTGTCAGCGAGGCAGGTAATACCTATACATACATTTTCAACAAAAAAACGAAACAAATTACATGTTATTCAGCCAAAGGTTTTGCGATTTCGTTTATTTGCATTACTCCACATGAAACGAAAGTTTTTTCCAATTTAAATAAATAACCGATCTATCTTTTGCAACTATTTTCAACCTTTTTTGCATTCAATCGATTTTTTGATTAATTTTATGTCGTAAAAACGATTAAATATTAATCATGAAGCTAGGGGATAATTTAAAACTTCTTCGTAAAAGAAGTAAAAAATCGCAAGAAGAGATGGCAAGTATCTTAAGTTTGACGCGTTCAAGTTACAGTGGATACGAAAACGGTGTGGCTGAACCAGGAATAGATACATTATTGCAATTATCTGATTACTATAAAATTCCACTTGATTTTATTGTGCGAAAAGATTTTTCACTCTTCACTGAAACAGATTGGAATCGATTAGAGGAAGGCCTTCAAGTTGATGTTACCGGTAAGAATTTACGTGTTCTAACTTCATTAGTCGATGCGGATGACAACGAATTAATCGAAATGATCCCTGAAAAAGCACGTGCGGGATATACAACAGGATATGCGGATCCTGATTATTTGAGTATTTTACCTACATTCTCATTACCATTTTTATCCAAAAATAAAAAATATAGATCCTTTCCTATTCAAGGCGATAGTATGCCTCCTGTTGTAGAAGGGTCATACGTTGTTGGGGAGTTCATTCAAAATTGGATGACGGTAAAAGATGGAACTCCATGTGTTTTGGTAACAGAAAATGAAGGGATTGTTTTCAAAATCGTTTACAACAATCTCATGAAAAATCAAACTTTTCAACTATGTTCTACCAATCCTTTGTATGAACCTTATGCTGTGAAAGCGAACGAAGTACTTGAAATTTGGAAGTTTGTCAATTATATTTCTCCTGAATTACCCGAAGTAAAACCGGATGAAGAAAAATTAAGCAAATCAATCATGGCTTTGCAAAAAGAAGTACAATCTTTGAAGCAAGCATTTGAAAAAAAAGAGGTAAATTGAACCTTATTTACAGTGGATTGTACAGACAAGAAACCGTTTAAAAATGAGATTACTTATTTTGATATTTCTTTTTATTTCTCCTTCTGTCTTGTTCAGTCAAGTTGGAAAGGAACTGAATGAAATTCCAACACCTACAAATTCACAACCAGCAATTGAACAAATTAAATTAATTGAAGAAAATTCAATAGAAGAAAAAAAAACGAATGAAAGTGTATCAAGAAAAAAAGCAGAAGCAGATTTAAAATTAAATGCCAATACACAACAGAAAATTCAACTGGAACAAAATTTTCAACGCTATTTAATAAACTCAAAAACACAATTAAATTCAAGAACGCCTTCCCTTGATCAACAAAAAGGAATGCAACAAGTAATCGATTATTACAAACAAAATTTCCCCAATTCTTTTGAATACCATTATTTTTCATTTGCTGTTTCTGGTTATGATTTAAAAAAAGAAAATCACTTAATAGAAGCAAGAAAATTAAAACCAAAAAATAGTGATGTATTAATGTATTCAGCACAAATTGAATGGATTAAACAAAACAAAACTTCTTTTGTCGTATACGTGGATCAGTTACGAAAACAAGGTAAATTAATTCAAGACGTACTCGTATATGATTCTTTGTTATTGAAACAAATCCCGAAAAACAGTGTCTTAATAACGCATGGTTTTGACGACGGAATAGGCAGTTTTTATTTACAATCAAAAGGATTTCGAAATGATATAACTGTCCTTTCACTTGATTTAATGCAAAGTCCTCAATATAGAGAAACACTTCAAAAACAAGGGTTTGTGATACCAAAACAATCCAATCTAATCAATGATCTTTTTTTAGAAGAATTTGTAAAATTAAATTCAACAAGAAAAATATATGTAAGCATGACTTTTCCTAAACCTTATTTGGTGCCACTAGAAAAGCAACTTTCTATTGATGGATTAGCGTTTTCATATAACACTTTTGATCATTCAGTTGAAGTTAAAAATGTCAATTTTGTTTTAGACCCTGGATTTAAAAAAACGGTCAACCAAACAATTAGTTTTCAAGGAAAAAATCTATTGTCTAATTTTTTACCAGTATGTTGGACCGCTAGAGAATTTTGCCGAAAATCAGGGGATCTTTCTAAAATGAACGAAATTGATTTGATTCTTGATCAGATCGCGTTAAAAACCAATAAATTAGAAGTTGTCCAATCTTGGCGTAATACTGTTCGATGAAGTTGTTCAAAAAAAAATATGAATCCTTTTCGGACGAAGAATTGATGAACTATTTATCAAAAGGGGACAAGTCTGCCTTTGACGAAATATACTTGCGTTATGCGAGTTTAATGAAAGCATATTTTTTTCGTTTATTGTGGAAAGACAAAGAGAAAGCGGAAGATTTTGTCCATGATTTGTTTGCGAAAATTATTACAAAACCAACTTCTTTCGATACTTCAAGAAGTTTTAAAACCTGGTTTTATTCCGTTGCAAACAATATGGTTAAAAATGAATATAAAAAACAATCTGTTCGTGGACCGATTCATTCTGATTTTACTCCCGAAATACACATATTGAATGAGGAAGATATCAATGAAGCAACGCATTACCAAGAATTCGGAAGAGAACTTTCTATTGCGATGTCAAACTTGGATCAAAAACACAGAATTGTTTTTGAAATGAGACATCATGATGGTTTGTCCATCAAAGAAATAGCAGAAATTATTGATGAAAAAGAAGGAACAATAAAATCGAGATTGTTTTATGCAACCAAACAATTGGCAGAAAATTTAAAAGAATATGCTCCAAATTTGAACAGATAAAAGTGGGTTATGAAATAGCTTTGCAATTGCGAAGTAAGCAACGCAGTTGACTACCAATGAAAATAACAAGGCGTATTTCATGTGACCATTCAAAGACAAATTTTTTATATATGAAAAAGAAAGAAACAAGAAAATATGCAGATTTAAGTAATCGAGAAAAAGACGAAATGAAAGCGTATTTTTCGAATGAAACGGAATTTGAGCAATGGAAACAATTTCAAAATAATTTGTTCGACTCTTTTCATGTACCTGTTTCTATGCAAACCAGAAAAGAAACAAAACAAAAGTTGGATCATCTTTTTTACAAAACACATCAGAAAAAAAGTATTTTCTGGATGAATTCCTTTTTTGTTTTACCTGATAAAAAATGGTATTCGCAACCCGCAATGGGAATTGCTGCCGTTTTACTCGTTGGTATTTTTACTGTTCCACTCTTGTTTTTGAATCAGGCAAAAAAACAGCAATTAGCAAAAACAGAATTAAAGTCTGAAAATAAAAAATCTGAACTTAGTTCAACGTCTAAACAAAATAAATTTACAGATTTAAATGAAAACAAAAAAACAACAGAATCAAAAATTTCAATTTCAAAAACAGTCGATCCCAAATCTCTCGAAGAACCAATTCAACTAGCTAATTTAGAAGAAAGTTTTCCAGAAGAGTATACTTTCAGTAGAAGTAGCGAGAAAACAATTCAGGATAATGAAATTTTTTCAGATTTTATTTCCTTGGATTCAGATCAAATTCAATCAACATCGATTAATCTTAATAATGGAAATGTAGAAACAATTGAAATTAGTCAGTTTTTTGATGTGATTTCTTCAACTTTTTAGTGTTTTTTAAAGATTACCCCCTTTCAAAATGGGGGTGTTAATAAAAAATCACTATAAATATTTTTACTAAACCCTTTTTATACTATTTTTGCCAAAAAAATAAATAATGGCAACAATAAGACAACAAGCGTATCAAGATGTTCTTCATCGTACCCCGAAACAAGTGGAATACGATGGTAAGATTTCAGAAGTTTTCGGTGAAAATGTATTTCATGCAGATGTAATGCGTGAATTTTTACCCGATGAAGCATACAAAATGATGATGGAAGCAACACAAACCGGTACACGATTAGATCGTCGTATTGCAGATCAAGTTGCTTCTGCTATGAAAGATTGGG
>CAYRMV010000030.1:0-28164 GCA_964425255.1 uncultured Flavobacteriales bacterium | reverse complement strand
ATATAGTGGCAGAAGATGCAGTGCTTATTCAGGAAGAAAATTTGCATGTTTCACTCGGTTGGGCTGATTTGAAAGCTCATTTCTGTGATCCAGGAGAAGAGCACAAAGAAACCATTGAATCAGGATTACAAGCAGCAGCTTGGGGTGGTTTTACGCATGTAGCATCGGTTGCATCAACTCAACCCGTTTTTGATGGAAAAACAGCGATTGAATACGCCAAACGAAAAGCGGAATTTCAAGTTTGTGATTTACATCCGATGGGAGCGATCACCGAAAAAATGAAAGGCGAAAACTTAGCAGAAATGTATGATATGCACCAGTATGGTGTTCGTTGGTTTAGCGATGATATGAACTCACTTTCCTCCGGAATCCTCTACCGTGCATTACTTTACAGTAAAAATTTCGGTGGAACAGTTTGTGCTTATTCGCACGATGAAAATATCAGCAATAAAGCACAAGTAAATGAAGGTGAAGCATCGACACGAACGGGATTAAAGGCCGACTCTGTAGTAGCTGAATGGATTGATTTAGAAAGAAATATACGTTTACTCGAATATACCGGTGGAAAATTGCATGTAACTGGAATTTCATCTGAAGAATCAGTTCATTTGATTCGTGAAGCAAAAAGAAAAGGACTAAATATTAGTGCCGATGTGCATGCTGAACAATTGATTTTCAATGAAAAAGCTGTTTTAGATTTTGATGTAAATTTCAAATTAAAGCCTGTTTTACGCAAAGAATCTGATCGACAAGCTCTATGGGAAGGTTTGAAAGATGGTACCATTGATGGAATTGCCAGTAATCATCGTCCACATGATTCAGAAGAAAAAGAAGTTGAATTCGATTACGCTTCCTTTGGGAACATCACATTGCAAACTGTATTTAGCAGTTTACAAGAGGTCGCAGAATTTGATTTAGACTTGGTTTTATCTATTCTTTCAAAGCGAAACCGCAGTTTGTTGCAAATTGAAAATCCAACCATAGAAGTAGGACAAAAAGCAGATTTAACATTATTTGTACCTACGAAAAAATGGACACTTACAACTGATTTATTGATTTCTTCAACACGAAATACACCTTTTTTAAATCAAGAATTAACAGGTTGGGTTGTTGGAATCATTAATAATGGTAAATTAGCGCTCAAAGAGTCCGTTCATTAATCATTGAAAAAGCGCGTTCATGGCAAAACAACAAGCATTTTTAAAACAATTTTGGCAAGAAAAAAAGATGGTTGGAGCCATGAGTCCGAGTTCCCGTTTTTTAGCCGAAAAAATGCTTAAAAACATTGATTTCAAGAAAGCTAATACACTTGTTGAATTAGGTCCAGGAACAGGTGTTTTTACGAAACGTTTGTTAGAAAAAATGAATCCCGATGCCAAACTATTGGTATTTGAATTAAATGATGCTTTTCACGAACAACTTAAAAATGAAATTCAGGACGAACGTATGATTTTAATTCATGATAGCGCTGAATTCATCCAACGATATTTACAAGAACAAAATCTTTTGTTTACGGACTATGTAATTTCTTCTTTACCTCTTGCTAACTTTCCTAGTAAACTAAAAAAATCCATCTTGGATGCTTCTTTCCAATCACTTAAAAATCAAGGGAAATACATCCAATTTCAATACTCATTAAACTCCAAAAAAGTACTTGAAGAAACCTTTCAACGTGTTCATTTGGATTTTACACCATTCAACTTCCCTCCTGCTTTTGTTTACACGTGCATCAAAGAGAAGTAATCGAATCCGTTTTTAATTTGTAAAATGACAAAAAGGTATTTCCTTGTTAATAAACCTTTTGGCTATTTAACGCAATTTTCAGGTCAAGATTCCGAACTCACATTGGCTCATCTGATACAAGAAAATCAACTTACAGACTTTCCCAAGGACGTATACTCAGTCGGTCGATTAGACAAAGATTCGGAAGGAATTTTGCTTTTAACAAATGACAATCAGCTGAAAACAAAATTATTAGACCCGAAGAATCACTACAAAAAAACCTATTGGGTTCAAGTTGACGGAAATCCAAGTGAACTTGATTTGGTTAAAATCCGACAAGGTGGAATCGAAATCAAACACGAAGGTAAAACGCACCGATGTTTGCCTGCAAATTGTCATATTTTACCAAATGTTCATTTATGGGAACGAAATCCACCGATCCGAGTTCGAAAAAATATTCCTGCTCCATGGATTGAAATTCAGCTAGTTGAAGGTAAAAATAGACAAATCAGAAAAATGACGGCCGCTATCGGTTATCCCACTTTGCGTTTGGTTCGGATTGGGATTGGAAATTGTAAATTAAATGATAACATCCATCTGAATGTTGGAGAAATCATCGAAATAAGTAAAAATCAAATTCATCTTTTTTGACTTCCACTATTCACCTGCAACAAAAGTTCCAAATCCGACAAGGCGTTTACTCCAATAAGATGATTTTTCGATGTCTGTAATCACAATTCCTTGAGACGAACTAGCATGAATCATCATCAAAGGCTCTCCTTGTTTGGAAACGATCATCCCGACATGATTAATTCCCGCACCACTATCAAAAAAAACTAAATCACCCGGTTGAACTTTGTTTTGTTTGATTTTACGTGATGCTTCATATTGATCTACCGCTCTTCTAGGGATTTCTTTCCCTTGTTGTTTCAAAACATACGAAGTAAAACCACTGCAATCAAAACCCTTGGGATCGTTACCCGCCCAAACATAGGGAACACCCATTTGTTTCTTGGCATCTGACATCAAGTTTGTTCTAAAATTTTGAACAGATACAGATTCGTTTGTATTTATTTCCAGATTAATTTCTTTCGGATCTACGCGACTATCTTTATCCAAATCAGGGATTTGATCAAACAAACCATCCAAAATCGCTTGTAAATTTTCGTATGCTTGAATTTCTTTTTTTCGTTTTAAATCTTCACCCCATGCTTGTAAATCTTTTTTCAAATCCGAAATTTCGTGCATGTGAGCAGCAAAAATTCGAGCACCTGATGGCGATTTTTTAACTTGCGTGAACAATTTTTTCGCTTCCTCCAAGGATTCCGGTTTTCGATTATACCACAAATCTCGTTGACTAAGTTGAAATAAAGCAAGTGATTTGTAAAAACTTGGAACTTCTGAAAAATCATACTCAGGATTATCCAACAAACGATTCGAACGTCGGTAAACCATTCCGTAATTCCCTTGTGCATAAAGCATTTCAAGATTATCAAAAGCTTTCACTTGTGAAAATCCATCTATACTAAATAAGACACAAAAAACAACACCAAGAAAAAGTTTCCGTTTCATACTTTTGTTTTGGCTAAAATTAATTCTTTCTGAAGTTCAGTTCACCTTTACATAGGTAAATCGATTAACACAACACTGTTTAAATAAGAAATTCGACCATTCAATCAAAATATATTTCTTGATTTAACTTTTTTTATCTACTATTGAAATGCAGTGGTTGTAACAAAAGAAAAATAATGTATTTTTACTTTAGAATGGTTTTTTTTCCGAAATCAATTAACTGAAAAGAGCCAAGTCAAACACCGAAAAATGAATAAAATTACATGAAAAAAATAATTGTATCTCTTTTACTAGGAGCAAGTTTCCATTCGTTTGCTCAAGTGGATCAAAGCAAAATTGGAACAGTCAAAAAATTCGAAGAAGTCCTGACCTATGTGGAAAAAATGTATGTCGACTCCGTAAACGCACAAAAATTAACAGACGCAGCAATTGTAGCCTTGCTTGAGGAATTAGATCCACATTCAACTTTTATTCCCAAAGAAGAAGTAGATGATGCCAATCAAAAAATAAACGGAAGTTTTGTTGGTATAGGAATTCGTTTTCAAATTTACAAAGACACTTTGATGGTTGTGGCAACCATTCCCGGCGGACCATCCGAAAAATTAGGAATTCGTGCAGGAGATAAAATCACCAAAATCGAAGGCGTTTCTGTAGCTGGAGTTGGATTGAAAACGGCACAAGTAAGAGAAAAATTAATGGGAGAACTTGGTACAAAAGTTCGCATTGAAATTGCACGAAAATCGACTAAAAAACCGTTGGATTTTGTGATTACACGTGACCATATTCCTGTAAACTCGGTTGACTGTGCTTACATGTTATCAGATCAAACAGGATACATCAAATTGAATACTTTTTCACGAACCTCTACTGAAGAAGTTAGAAAAAGCATCATTGCATTGAAAGCACTTGGAATGAAAAATTTAATTTTTGACATTCAAGACAATGGTGGTGGTTTGTTGTATACTGCAAGAGATTTGTGCGATGAATTTTTGAGCGGAAATAAATTGATTGTATATTCAGAAGGTCGTGCTCAACCAAGAAATGATCTGAATACAAACTACAAAGGTCTTTTTGAAGACGGTCGATTAGTCATTTTAACGAATGAAAATTCTGCATCAGCGAGTGAAATTTTGTCTGGCGCAATTCAAGATTGGGATCGAGGATTGATAATCGGAAGAAGAACATTCGGAAAAGGTTTGGTACAACGCCCAATTGATTTAACAGATGGTTCGCAAATTCGATTGACGATTGCGCGCTATTTTACACCTAGCGGTCGTTTTATTCAAAAACCGTATGACAATTTGGAGGCATATCGAAAAGACCACTTAGATCGTTATTTACGAGGAGAATATACCAACCAAGACAGTATTAAGTTCCCAGATAGCTTGAAATTTAACACGAAACTTAAGAACAGAACAGTATATGGTGGCGGTGGAATTATGCCGGATGTTTTTGTTCCTCTGGACACCACTGAAATTACCGAGTACTTCAAAAAAATGATCCAAGAAGGGCATTTCAATGGTTTTACTTTAACCTATGTAGATAAAAACAGAGAGAAATTATTGCAACAATACCCTAATTTCATGGAGTTTAGTAAAAATTTTGAGGTAGACAAAGCGTTGCACAAAGAATTTTTGGAATACATTCAAAAAGAATACAAAGAATGGAAAGTAAATGAAAAAGAACTAAAAACAAGTCAAAAATTGATTGACTTGCGTTTAAAAGCAATGATTGCGCAAGATATTTGGGGGATTTCAGAATTTTATCAAATTTATAATTCCCAAAATGAAGTAATTTTAAAAGCTTTGGAAGTGATTGAATCCAATGATTATAAAAATCACGGTATCGAGTAAAAATCAAAAATGTAGTAACTATTTTAAACGAAAGTAAATGAATAAAATTGTTTTGCTAGTTGGTATGTGTAGTTTCGTTTTCGCTTGTACAGAAAAGAAAAATACGGAATATGTTTCCGCTGTTGTGGCAGACGATATGACTGAAAAAGAACTGAAAGAAAGTTTAAAAGAAATCGCTGAAGAAGAAAAAAAGCGCATTGAAGAAGAAAAAAGAAATACAACAACGCTTCAGTTTGAGAAAGTATATCATGATTTTGGAGAAGTAAAAAAAGAAACCTTGGTAACAACAAAATTTAAAGTGACCAACACAGGTGAATCTCCTTTGATAATTGAAAATGTATCGGCAAGTTGTGGCTGTACAACACCACACAAACCAGAAAAACCGATTCCTCCAGGTGGTTCTGATTTTATCGAAGTTGGCTTTCAATCCAAATCAGATCAACGTAATGAAATTATAAAAACGGTTACGGTTACTGCCAATACGGATCCGAAAATATCCGAATTGAAAATCCGTGCATTTGTCAAATGGTAATAAAACATTGAAATTTAATTTATTTCGAACACAAATGAATAAGCGAACATTTCTATTTTGGATCTGTTCGCTTCTTGTATTTAATCAATTTGCACAAATAACTCCACCTGAACCCAAGTTTATTAACATTTCCAAAGAAAACGGACTTCCGAGCTCGGAGACCTATTTTGTACACCAAGATCGAAAAGGATACATTTGGATTTGCACAGACCGTGGCGTTGTCCGTTATGATGGACATCGTTTTCGCATTTTCACCAAAAAAGAAGGTCTAACGGATGATGTAGTCTTCAATTTAGTAGAAGGTGCAGATGGAAAGATTTGGTTTGTAACGATGAATTCCTTGTTATGCTATTTTGAAAAGGAGAAAATTCATCCGTATAAGTACAATTATTTATTGAAGCAGCATCCATCAATTCTTTCAGAAACCATCAAACATTTACAAGTTCAGAATGATAATTCTATCTCCTATTCATTTATATCTGCAGGAAATATTCACATTAGTTCAAACGGAAAGAAAACAGTTCAAAACCTTCAAACGAAAAAATTAGTGATTGACTTTAATAAAAGTGAACTCAATTTTCACATGCCACTAAACTATCCTTTTAAAGTGCCTATGTATGTTCAAAAAGGTAATAAAACTGAGTTTTTAGATAGTATTTACCTCAACAACAGATTCAATTTACATAAGTCAAAAAATCATTTCATTTTTACTTTTAAAAATGTGTACTATGATTTAAAAACCAACAAAAAATATCCATTAGGAGATAACATCATATTTACACATATTAGCGGTGATTCACTTTTCATTGGAAGATATAAAAAAGGGTATTCGATTTGGAATTTGAAAACGAAAAAATGGGTTGAAAAAAACTTACAGAATGGTAAATCAATCAGTTCCATTTTTATTGATAAAAACAAAAGACTTTGGTATTCTACACTTGAAAATGGAATTTATTTCGCTGTAAATCCAACTATCAAAAATTATACATTAATAAATGGATTAACAAATGAAGATAGTTATTCAATTCAATATTTTAAAAATCAAGTTTTTATTGGATATATGAGCTTTGGTTGGCAACAACTACGCTACCCTTTTTTGAAAGAAGATAAGTTAAACAATGTCACATATACAAGTTTTGCAGCGAATAGTGACCAATTAATAATAAATATTCCGCGCTTATCTTCTTGGAATGGAAATCGTTTTGTTCCTATTCCTGACAATATTGATCGTTATTTACTAAGATATGTTTATGTTAAAAACAATCAGTTTTATGCAAATGGGATGTCCATTCTTCAAATAAAAAACAACAAAATTTCAACAATCTATTATGAAAATCAAGACCGTACTAAAATCAATGAGAAGTATTTTCGAATTAAAGCAATGTTTCCTGATGACTCCATAATTTGGAAAGGAACAGACAATGGATTAAGTTACATTAAAAATAATAAAACATACATCAAAGGTCTCACTAAAAAACCATTCAATTCCAGAATTACACAACTAGAAAAACATCCCAAATGGGGATTGATCGCTGTCACTAAAGGGGAAGGATTGTTTACATTTAAAGATACAACTGTCATCCAACATTGGACCATGAAACATGGACTTGTTAGTGATAATATCAATTGCCTTGAAATTACTCCAACCGGTGATTTGCTATTGGGGACAAACAATGGATTAAATTTAGTTCGAAAAGTAAATGGCAAAACTATTTTCCATCAAATAACCGAATTGAATGGGTTAATTTCAAATGAAATAAACGATATCACATTTGCAAATGATACGATTTGGTTAGCAACTAAAAAAGGCATTTGTGAGTTTCCAATTCAAGAATTAACCACACCCAAAAAAGAAGGAAATCTTTTTTTAGAAAGTATCTCCCAACAATCAAATGTTACGGGAAGTTTTAATACCTTTTTTGATGCAAATATTCCCACTTTATACATTCAATTTAGAACCAATGATTATGCATCTGCTACCATAAATCGATTCAGATATAAAATCAATGATGAAAAAAAATGGACCGAAATCAATTTCCCAGAGGTGGTTTTAACGAATCCCATTTGGGGTAAATATCGCTTGCAATTTGAATACCTTGATCAATATGGGAAATGGATATCTCTAAGACAACCTGTTTTCTTTGAGATCGATAAACCTTTTTGGATCAAATGGTATAGCATCCTTTTATATATCGTTGTATCTTTCATTTTGACAAGTTTAATCATACGATTACGAACAAATCAAATCAAACGTAAAGAACGATTACAACTTCAACTGATTGAACTGGAACAAAGGGCATTACAAGCTCAAATGAATCCTCATTTTATTTTCAATTCACTCAATTCGATTCAGAGTTTTTTGGTTTATCAAGAGAATGAAAAAGCGGAAATTTATCTCGTAAAATTCGCTCAGCTCATTCGTCAAATTCTAAGTAAAGTAAATGAGAGTAATGTGCCAATTCGAGAGGAAATTGAATTGTTAAAAACATATTTATCGCTCGAAAAAATGCGTTTCAAAGACAAATTTGAGTACTCACTTACTTGGAATCTGATAGAAAGTGAAATGGATTGGAAAGTTCCAACTATGATGATTCAACCTTTTGTTGAAAATGCCATTTTACACGGATTCTCCACTGTAAAATCAGGAGGAATACTAAAGATTCATTTTGAAAAAGTATCCGACCAACTTTTAACTTGCATCATTGATGACAACGGAATTGGGCGAAAAAAAACGGAATCTTTAAAAAAAGAAATGAATTTGTCCCTTTCCTCCAAAATTACACAAGAACGAATTAGTATCTTTGAAAAACAATTTAAAGGAAAATTCGTTTTTGAAATCATTGACAAACCATCCGATTCAGGAACAATTGTTCGTATCCAAATACCGCTGATAAAATAATATGAATGCCTTAATCATTGATGACGAAATAGATTCAAGAAGAATCATCCGAAAATACTTGGAACGTTATTTTCCAGAAACACGTGTTCTGGCAGAATGCGATTCAGTTGCTAGTGGTTTAGAAGCATTATCGATTTACAAGCCCGATTTTATTTTTGTTGATATTCAAATGGGAGATGGAACGGGTTTTGACTTATTGGATCAAATCAACTTTCAACAAATCCATGTCATTATCATCACTGCATTTAATCAATTTGCGGTAAAAGCATTTCGTTATCACGCCTTGGACTACATTCTAAAACCCATCGATCCATCCATCTTTCAAGATGCCGTCGGGAAAATTTACAAGAATAAATCGCTCACTTTGGAAAAAGAATCGATTGAAAACTTATTTAAAAATGTACAAAAAACGGATCGTAAAATTGGTATTCCAACCAATGAAGGTTTTCGATTTGTTTCTGTGGACGATGTCATTTTATTTGAAGCGGCTGGTTCCTATTGCATTGTACACCTTGTAAAAGAGAAAGTAACCGTTTCAAAACCGATGAAATTTTTCGAAGAAAAACTACTTCAAACTCCTGCTTTTTATCGTCCTCACAAATCTTATATAATTCATTTGAAATATGTTCTCGAATATCAGAAACTAGATGGAGGACTTTTGAAAATGATGAACCATGTTTTGGTCCCTATTTCGAGAAATAAGAAAGAAGAAACATTGGCTATACTTGAGAATTATTTCATGTAAAAGTCATCAAATTTACATTTCAGAAGTCAAAACAAGCATTTCAGAAAATGATTATGGTGCGGACAAATCTTTTTGTTGATATTTGAATCACAAAAGATATTTTACACCGCACCTTTGCGCACTACACCAACTGTTTTTAGTTATAGTTTAGTTGGAAAGAGCTTTTACCGGAGCTCTTTTTTGTTTTTAGTCAATTGATCATAGATACGAATAAATTTCGCTCGATTAGCCTCTTTTGAACCATGAATTTCTACTATTTTTCGATTGATGACATGAACGTCATTGGATGAAAGTTTCAATATTTGAAGAAACGGATTCTGCTCACCATTTGTCCAAACAATTCCATTGAATTCAGGTGTTATCCATTCTAGATTAGCAGGCACATTTGAAACAATTGGTAAACATCCGTGCCACATAGCTTCCAACAAACTAATCGAAGTTCCATCACTTTCTGGTATCGAAATGTAAATTTGAGCCTTTTGGTACCACATTTTATTTTCTTCAGCTTGTATCCAACCAGCAAAATGAACTGAATCAGCATATACAGATTGACTCACTTTTTGTTTTAAATTTTCTGTCTCTGATCCTGTGGCGGCTATTACAAGCTTCCAACTTTTGTCTTCAACTAAATCTAAAAAATCAAAAAATAAATCTATAATTACGTCAATTCGATAAAGTGAATGATGAAGTCGATTGGAATAAATGATTTTTTCTTTATGATATTGATTTTCGGACAAATCTTGATCTATTCCAAAATTAGCTATCACCGCTGGTAAAGTCCGATTCGCCATTCGATTCATTTCATAAAGCATGTAATGAGCGTCTGCAGTAAAAAAGTCAAAATCATCTAAAATGTGTTTGACAATTTTTCGAAAAACAAAACTTCGTTTCGGACTCACTAAGACATCACTCCCCCAAGCTGTTGCGACTGTGGGGATTTGGATGTTGTATCTTTTAATTGCCTTCCACAAATGATAAGCTCCTGTTCCAATATTCTGCAAATGAATAACATCTGGTCGAAACGACTGTATCAATTGGTTTATTTTTCGAGCGTTAGATGCAATCACAAAGGGATTTCGAACACTATAGTCAAGAATTGTATGATTTTTATAGACATACTTATCTCCGTGAGAAATTACCCAAACTTCCTCAAAATATCCTTCTATTAATGCCAAATAATTTTGAACATGAATGGAGTCTGCGCCAACCAAAAGAAGTCGTTTTCCCATAACTAGTTTATACTTTCACGCCTTTTTTCTTATCCGACCAAAAGCCCCAAGCTAATCCCATAAGGATAACGATACTACCAATCCAAGCGAATGTATTTGCTTGTTTGTATTTTGGTACATCGAAACGGAACTCAACCTGGTGTTTTCCGGATGGAATTTCCAACGCACGAAGCAAATAATTCGCTTTGAATATTTCCACTTCTTTGTTGTCGATATAGGCTTTCCAACCTGCTGGATAATAAATTTCTGAGAAAACAACGAGTTGATTGCCATCCGCATTCACTTCATACGTCATTTTGTTTGGAGCGTATTTCGTCAAATTAACGGATCCTTTACCCGAAAACACCTTGTTTTTCAATTTCGATGCCTCTGATTTCAACATAACAACTTCTTCTGACGGATTAAATTCGTTGCTTACTTTCATTTCAACCAAACGCAAGAACGAACGACTTGTATCTCTATCAATCATTTGTTTCAAAACAAAATCAGTTTTACCGTTTTGATCCATCACGAAATAAGCTTCCATTCCTTCACGAAGTCCATTCATTAGTGGGATATTCACGGTATCTCCTTTCAATACATATTGAAGTTTTTCTGATCCATACGCTTTTGCTTTTTGCGTTGTAGAACCATTTAAAATCAATTGACCTGCTCCAACATTCACAAAATCAAATTGATTTCCTAAGGCTAAGATTTCGTCGTTCGGCGTTTCGAATGTCTCTATATTTTTAACCATCCAAGCAACTCCCATTGCGGTTGGGTTTGGTCGAGCCATCATATTTCCACCTTCACCCGGTTGTATGAAATATTTCACATTCAACATGTCATAGACTTTGTTATTCGACTTTGAAATATGAAAATCAAACAAGTTTTGGATATTACGCAATTTGGCTCCATGATATCCACCCAATGATTTATGGAAATAGGATGCATTGGCACTACTAAATCCACCTGAAAGATCAAAAACCCGGTAATTCGTATTGCGATTTAAAGCACTAAACTTGTATGCATCAACAACTCTCCTATTATCCGAACCCGTTAACCCTAACTCTTCTGCTTTGTTTTTACCCTCTTTTTCACCTTCGGAAATTTTATTTTTTAATCCAGGATTTTGTTCTAGTTCCATCTGTAAAATCTCATTATCAGCTGTAGATGCAGATATTGGGTAAAGTGCATTCACCTTCAAGTCCCAATATTTATAACCTGAACCTTGTTCTTGATTTCCCAAATAATTTTTTGCTACGGGAATTAAGTCTGCCATGATTAAAACCAACAGTCCAATTACGACAAAAATGCCTTGAATTTCAGTAAAAAAGAATAAAGCAACCACTGCAATTGCCAAAACACTGAATAACAAAGAGCGATTCATGCTTTGATTGAAAATCTCTGCACGCACTTCTTTCATCGCATCAAAATTCTTGATATATGGTTCAGATTGCATTTGAATGAACTCATCCACTTGCTGCGGATTATTGATATCCAAATTGTATTGAGACATGAGTGTAGCAGGATCCATTCCAGCCAATTGACCTCGAATAGAACTTTCAATACCTGCTATTTGTTTGTCGTCGTTTGAAGATGAGAACCCATCACCCAATCCAACCATTTTAATCAAAAACAAAATCACAACAAATGATCCCGATGCAATTAAAAATTTCTTTTTCTGTTCTTTCAATAATTCACGTTCTCTCCATAGTTGATCTAAAACCAAAACACCAATTACAGGAACACACAATTCAACAATTACTAAAATGATGGTTACAGCACGGAATTTATTGTATCCAGGTATGTTTTCAAGGAAAAAATCAGTCAATCCCATGTAATTTTTTCCCCATGACAATGCCAAAGTTAAAATTGAAGTTGCTAAAAGTGCCCATTTGATTGGGTTTTTCAAGAAAATCAATCCAATAAATGCTAAGAAAACAACAACGATTCCAAGGTAAACAGGCCCAGAAGTAATGGGTTGTTCACCCCAATAAACAGGATAATTCATTACACCTTTTACTTCTTCGGAAGTCAAATCCATATCATCTACCACATCCACAAACGGACTATCTCCCAGAGCTACAGTACCTCCCCCTTTTACGTATGGAGAAATTAAAGTAAATGATTCACCAATTCCATAACTCCATTGCGTTACATAATCTTTATCTAAACCAGATGTCGAATTTTCTTTGTTTGAAGTTCCTTCAGGCGTGATCGTTATATCATTTCCACCGCGAATGGTGTATTTAGCATATTCATTTGTTAATGAGATATTTCCGTAATTCATAAACAACGCAACGCCATAAGCTAGAAGCAAACCACCCGTTGTTATGAAAAAGTGTTTGATCTGCTTTGAAAGAATTGCTTGTACGAATAAAACCAATCCTACAAACAGCAACAAAATCCCCATGTAATAGGTAATTTGAAGGTGATTCATCGCAAGTTCAATACTCATGAACAACGCTGACAAAATGATTCCCCATTTGAGATTCCGTTGATATGCCATAATAAAAGCCCCTAAAACAGGCGCCATAAAAGCTACAGCTAATCCTTTAGAATTGTGACCCGCTTGTAAAATAATGATATCATACGTTGAAAAAGCAAAGGCAATTGCCCCAACAAGTCCAATCCAAGGATTGATTCGGAGACACATCATCATGATATAGAAACCAATCATATAAAGTAGAACAATTCCAGCCGGTGAAGACAACACTTTCAAAACGACAATAACCATTTCACTGAAAACATTCCCATTGTAAATGACGGAAATTTGAAAAGCAGGCATACCACCAAACATGGAATTTGTCCACAACACTTCTTCTCCTGTTCTTTCACGGTAATCAACCACTTCGTGAGACATACCTTTGTGTTGAGCAATATCATGTTGTTTTAATCCGTAACCACTCAACTGTAAATTGAAGTAAGATAGAGTTAAAATAAGCATTACAGCGATTACAACGAAGTGTTGCCAGTTGCGTTTGAAAAAGTTATTCATTGTTTTGAAAATTAAACGTATTTGTTTCAGCGGATGAAGATACACAATGTCTATCAACTAATAATAAAAAGGCGTAAAAATGTTCAATTCACAATCCAAAACAATCATTTTAAGCGTGAAATTACTACGATAAACCTCGTATTTGATGCCCATTTTTTTGTTGTATTTTTGTCAAAACATCCAGAATGATACAGATTGGGATAGTAGAAGACAACCGAATATTAGGTCAAGATTTAAAAGCAAAGATCGAACTAAATTCCGCCATGAAAGTTCAATTTATTTGTAGTAACGGTCAAGAAATACTTGATTATTTACACGTAAATCCGTTACCTGATGTACTATTCATGGACATTGAGATGCCAATTATGAATGGTTTAATAGCTACTCAAAAAATCCGTGAAAAACATGCTGAAATCCCGATCATTATGTGCTCGATTTATGATGATGAAGAATCCATTTTAACATCAATCACATCGGGTGCAACAGGATACATTCTAAAAGAAGAAAGTCCAGAATTTGTTCATCAAGCTATTTTTCAGGCTTTGCAAGGTGGTTCACCATTGAATCCGTTTATCGCAAAAAAAACACTTCGATTCTTACAAAAACCGGAGAGAAAAAACACTTCCATGGAGATTTACAGGTTAACACCACGGGAAATTGAAGTACTCGAATTATTAGCGAAAGGAAAAAGCTATGATGAAACGGCAGCTTTACTCTCGATTAGCACAGGAACAATTCGAAAACACATTGAAAATTTGTATCGTAAATTAAATGTAACTAACAAAATTGATGCAATCCGTATTTTAGACGGACAAAAATGAGTAACTTTCCACAAAACGATATTCATGAAAAGTTGGATTCTCATTATCTTTTGTTTTTGGCAAATATTTCATGCTGTAAGTCAAGACAAATCCTATGAAGATCGAATTAAAGAACTAAAAATCAAATCCAATTACGCACGATTTGGCGAGCACAAGAAAGCTATTCTCTACCTTAAAGAAGGATTACACTTATCGAATAGTCAAAAAAACGAAATAGATATCGGTTATTTTTACCGCAAATTAATTAGCGAATTCGGTATTGCAAGACAACTTGACAGTTCGATCTATTATTACCAAAAAGCAAGTAATTATTCACAAAACCTAAGCAATAAAATTGGAAGTAAGAAACGAAAAGAGCCACAACTCGATGCTCATTTAGCGAGTGAATTAGCAGAGGCGTATCATACCAATTTTGATTTTGAACAATCCAAAAAATTCTACCTTTTAGCACAGAAAAAATATGCTGAATTTCACGATTATATTGGTATTGGAATCATAGATATCAACCTAGGGAACCTAGAATCTAACCAAGGAAATTTTCACAAAGCAATCGATTTTTATTTTCGAAGCGTTAAAACGTTTGACACGACAGAATATCATTATATCTTAGGGGAAGTCTATTATTCAATCGGGTATGTGTATCAGCAAATGAATCAATTTAACCATGCAATCAAGTATGGTGAAAAATCTTTATTTGAATTTCAACAAGGAGATTATGAATTACCTAAAGTGGTGACTGCTCAAATCTTTTTAGCCGAACTTTATTTTCAAAACAATCAAACTAATAAAGCAAGAAATGAACTTAAACAAGCAAAACAACACATTGAAAACAATCAATTGAACTACCTTTTGCCTTACTTCACAATGGTTCATTCAAAACTTAAACAAGCTGAAAAACAACTAATCCAAGCAGAAAAAGAATTTCAACATGCTCAAAAATATGTGCAAGAAAGCCAAGTTACTCCCTTAATTGGAATACAATTTAACCTTGCTTATGCTAACATTCTTAGTCAACTAAAGCAAAAAGAAAAAGCCAAAAAACTACTCGAAAAAATTCTCCCTGTAATAGATAGTTTACATTTGTATGTAATCGGTTTGGATGTCACCAAAGAACTCATGTCTATTTATGAAGAAAATGGAAATTATTTTGCAGCATTGAATCAGTTAAAAAAACACCAACATTACTACCATGAATCCATTGGTTTAAAAAAACAACGCGCGTTTAAAGAAATTGAAACAAAATACCAAGCTGCAGAAAATAAAAGTAAAATCTTAGAACAACAAAACGAACTCAAAGAAAAAGAATGGATAATCAACCGTAATTTTTATATCACTTCTGTTGTTATACTTGTTTCATCCTTGTTGTTTCTTCTTTTGTTTATGTATTTCCGATCAATCAAGCATAAAAAAGAAAACGAAATTCGCCGTTTGGCATTGCAATCAAAAGAAGAAAAACTTAGGATTTCTAGGGATTTACATGACAACATAGGTTCGGAGTTAACATTAATTCAATCCAAAATTAATCAACGATTGTTTGTTTCGACGAATGAAACAGAACGAGAATACATGCATGAACTTTCGTCTTATTCTAAACAAGCAATCGAAGAATTAAGAAAAACCATTTGGGCTACCAAAGCAGATGCTATTTTAATTTCTGAATTGGAAAGTAAGATAGAACAATTTGTATCCCGTTTTCCAATCGAATATTCGTTTCATTCCGATTACCACGATCAAGCGCTTCGATCCATTGTTGGACTAAGTTTATTTCGCATGGTTCAAGAGTCCATTCAAAACGCAGTAAAACACAGTGAATCTAAATCCATAGAAATAAAAATGATGATGCAAAATAAATATCTTGAAATTCAAATCATTGACTTTGGGAAAGGATTCGATGTAAAATTAATACCAAGTGGTTACGGAATTGAAAATATCCATGAACGCGTGAACGAAATAAATGGAAATTATAATATTTTAAGTTCAGAAAAAGGAACTATTATTTCCCTCTCAGTACCGATTTAATTTTCCCTACTTCATCCACCTATTTCAATAGTTGATGGCACAAGAATATCGCAATCGTTACAACGTTCGATGTAATAGCGTTTCGCTTGATCATTATACATATAAAGCCAAATCATGGAATTTGATTTTTCTTCTTCCACGGTGAAGACATGTCCACTACCAACGGTATTCCCCTCAAATTCAACACGTTCTTTTTGAGCAGAGATCAATGATTGTAATGTAATAACATCGGTTTCATATAGCCGTCCATAATTCAATTGGACAACATTCCCAAAAATAATTTCAGAACGTAAGTAAAAATAGAAAAACGAATTAGATGGTTCATCGATCGTTTTCACTGGACTGATTTCCGTTGCATCCCACGATTCAATTTTTGTAACACGCCAAGTACCCGAATCTTTGGAAAGTTTCTTAAACAACTCATTATCATCATTTATGGCTTCAAATTTAGTGCAGGAAACAAAAACGATTCCGCAAATAAAAAAAACTAATTTCATCCCATTTCTCATATATACAAGTTTTTAAAAGAAAACTATTTTTTTTGTTTTTCCTTTTTGTTCATTTCTGATAAATTCAAATAAAAAATTGCACTTAACGTGATGCTGTGTCGATTAAAATAGGGAACTAGTCCATTCCCAGCATCCACAGCAATTGTACCCGTAAAATCTTGTGGAAAATAACTGAAAGTTGGATTTTTAGACATCGAATTATCGGAAAAACCAAAATCGTCTTCTTTCTTACTTCCAATGCCAATCTTAGAATATAAATACCTTGCTTCAAGTGCAACATAATTCTTAAAGCGATACCGAACGCCAGCGCCAAACGAAAGTCCTGTTGTATATTTTTTGTAAACACCATTATACCCTGCTTCATTCGTTAAAGTTCTCGTTCCATCCGGATAGATTTGATACGAAACCATTCGTGACCAATTCCAATTCACGCCAAAAGATCCATAAAAATCGAGTTGCTTTGTACCAAATAGTCCTAGATCAAAAACCGTTTCACGTCGGGTTTCTTTCCATTCAAAACTTCGACCAAAGCCATTCGACCAAAACACATTTCTAACTTGAGATGTATTCGAATTCAACGCGCTGAAAACAAGCGATAATCCCTCAGCTCCCATTCCAACTTGAAAAGACCAAACTCCATGCACATGTGTTGGCGAAAAATTTTCATCTACTTGGGTAAAAGCAAGACCATTTTGATCCAGAATGGGTTGCATGGATTGAATGTAACTCGAATAGCTAGTCTGTAAATCGGAATTATTGATGGACGAATACATTAAACCATACGAATAAGATGCATACAAATTTTGAGAGAAACTGGTGTAAGTCAAACTCAAAAAGAGGAATAAAATCAAAATCTCTTTTTTCATATTAAATGAATAAACGTGTTTTTAAACCAAAATGACTGTGTTGCAACAACGAACGTTTGCTGTGCTCGAAATAGGTAGATGGATTTAGTTCTTGATTTAATACGATCAAATCCGTTGTTTGCGTTGGCCAACCTAAAAAATAAAAAAACTGAACAACAAAACCTTTTCCTTGATCAGATTTTCTTCCAATGTCTAAATGAAAAGAGGAATACAAATCCATGTCATTTAACAAACGACTAAACGAAAATGATTTATCTGAAAAAGGCCCCATTTCAGGTTTTTCTCCATTCAACTTTGTATTGAAGTAATACCACATAACTCCTACTGGCATGGATCCAAACCCAAGGTTGAAATCTTTAACATGAATGGGAGTCCACCAAACATCGATTACGTCTAAGGTAAACAAGTTGGTTCGAACAGTTCGTTTGAATGATTCTCCTGAATAAGTTCCTTTAGCGACATCTTTTCGGGTAGCAAACCCAAAATTGAAAACGGTCATTCCTCCATGGGTTGTTGTGGCTGAATAACCCAATTCAAATCCGTTCATCCACACACTTTCACTCATTTCATTTTCCAACCAAGGTCGCTTGATATTGTAAAATTGCTTGAGATGTTTGAACTCCTTTAGTCCACCAAAATGAGCTTGATAACCCAATGAAAACCCTTCAGATTGAAACAGTTTTCTTTTTTCTTGAGAAACCCCAATGTGATAGTAAATCAAAAAAATAAAACCAATAAATACGCGTACCATTTACTCTGAACTTTGTTCAAAGTTAAAACTATACACAAAGTCAATCAATACGCATTTCATCCCATAGAAGGGATTTCTTATTTCCAATCCGGTTGAATCGGTTTGCCTACTTTTCGGGCATAAACAGCTGTGAATTTTGCACCAAAAAAGATGATTTGTGACGTATAAAATACGAAGGCTAAGATGATCAAAATACTCCCTATTGCACCTCCATTGGCACCAAAAAAGTAATTTTGCAAATAAAATTTAATCAATATTTGTCCCAAATAAAACAACAATGCGGTAACTGCACTTCCTGCAAACGCGAGTTTCCAAGCCACTTTTCCATCGTGTAAATATTTAAAAATCAAGCCAAACAACAACACATTCGAACCCAGTGAAATACCATATTGTATCAAGAATTTGAGTAACCACAACAAGGAATCAGCATCACTCAATAATTTACTTCCAAAAGATAGAAGAAAAATCTGTAAGAAATAAGCCACAACAACCACCAAACCAAAAGCCATCAACATGCCAATTGAAACAAGTCGACTTACAATGTTTTTGACCACTTTTTTCTTTCGTTTCAAACGAACCTCATCCAAATCATAAAATTCATTGATACTATTTCGAAGCGAAGCAAACAAAGCGGTACTCGTCAGTAAAAGTGAAACAATTCCTACAATGTTCAAAACAAAGCTACCTTTTTCAAAATTCACTTTGTTCAAAACACCAATAATTTCATCTACTTCTTGAATCCCAACCTGTTCGCGCATGAACTTTTCAATGATCTGTAAAATTGCAGCTTGACCGATGATTCGTCCAAAGGAAATAATACTCAAATAAATGATTGGCACCATCGCAAAAACCGTATAATACGAAAGGGCTGCTCCATGAAAAAATCCTTTTTCAGCAAAAAATTCTTTTACCGTTTCTAGCCAAAGTTGGCCGATTTCTTTCCATGATAAGGTACGAATAGAACTAAACATAAATGGTTGAAATGGTTGTCATTGGTTTGTTCGAATACAACTTAATTTGTTGCTTTCCAAAAGTAAAATCATTCTCATAAAATGCTCCTCGAAAACGAGCTGTTTTGAACTTTACTTCTAATTGATTTTCTCCTTCAGTAAGTGAAAAAGCATTTGGTCGAAACAATAATTTCTTTCGATGGATTTTAATTTCATTTATTTCACCAAAAAACAAAGCTTCATCCTTTGAACTTGGTTCTAAATAAAATTCTTCTGGTGTTGCCCAACGTTTGATTTCTCCTTCTGCAAAAAATGCAATTTCATCTGCAAGTGAAAGCAATTCATTTCCATCGTGAGAAACTAAGATAAAAGTTGTTTTTCTGCGTTTCTTCAATTCCAACAAATACGAAACTACTCGTTGTCGAATGTGAACGTCTAGATGCGCAAATGGCTCATCCAACAGTAAAATCGCAGGTTCTAAACAAAGTGCTCTTCCTAAAGCCAAACGTTGTTGTTCTCCACCTGAAAGTGCATGTGCTTTTTGGTCTCGCAACGGAATTAAATCCAACAATTCGAGCATTTCTTCCACTAATTCATCGCGCAAATCTTTGGGTAAATATCCCGCTTTGACCCGCAAATTTTCGTGAACGGTATGGTATAAATCCAAGGCAAAATCTTGATTCACCAATTGGATTTCATCGTGACCAGGAATTAATTTTTCGGATGGACCTTTGATGCGTTCACGGTGGAGAAACACATTTCCTGAATCAGAATCAAGTAAACCTGCAATGATTTTCAACAATGTTGTTTTTCCTGATCCACTTGCTCCAACCAAACCAATCATTTTTCCCGGTTTCACCGAAAAGCCAATGTTTACAAGTATGGGTTTGTTTCGATTAAATGAGATGTTTTCTAAACGAAGCATTACTCAAAAATCAATTCTGTTGGAAATTCTTTCGATGCAAGATAAACACCTGTCACCGCTTCGCCAAAAGGCTCGTAATCCTTGATGTAAGCGCGAACAATATGAGTTTCATCTGTTTTTTCTTCTTCAATGGAATCTAAAATACTTTCTGAAACGCCAAAATATCCCGATTGACCATCGTTCAAAAGCATTTCAATCACACACATGTTTTGCAATTCACAACGAAATGTTTCTTGATTAGGTAATTGCCCCTGAATGGTAAAAGATCCTTGTCGATGAATGCGCACTTCTTTCAAGTTTTCTGACACTTCATATTCGTCTTCCCATTCGAAACGAGGGTTGTTTTCTGATTCTTGCCCTTGGTGATTTGCTTCCGCATATTCAGGAGAAAAATCGTCATTAATAAGATAGAAATGTGCTTGTAATATCATCGACTATTTTTGAACAAAGGTATATAAAACATCCAAATATCCATACATTTTGAACCCATCGAACCGAAACTTGAAATAGAATGGATTTCTATTTAAAAATCCATTCCTCCGCCACCTCCATCTGGAGCAACACGTTCTTTTTTGGAAATTTCGTATCGACCAAATTTATAGGAAAGTGTCACATATACACGTCTCGTTTCTTGTTTGAATCGCGATTTTTGGTACACGTTGGGCTGATCAATTTCCAAACGGAATTCTTGTGTATCAAACACATCCGAAATACGAAGTCCAACTGTCCAGTTTTTCTTGATCGTTTTTTCTGCTGAAAGATCCAAAGCAGCACGTGGTTGTACTTTTCCTTGCGCAGTGATTATAGGAGAAAAATAACGCGCATTCATTTGGAAAGTGGCTGTTTTTTTCCAGAAATCAATCGTTCCAGCATATTTTACACTCCAGTTAAATCCGGTGTTATTAAAATCATATTGCGTATTGTCGTCTTGGTATACAATCTGATTTCCGTTTGCAGACAAGATGTTTCTAAACCAAGTAACAGGACGATAAATCAAAACAAACTCAGCGCCATAACTTTGACTTTGATTGATGTTTGCAAATGTTACAGCAGCTGCTCCATTATCATAAAATTCTCGCACACGTTGAATTACATTGTTTGTTTGACGGTAGAAAACAGTTGCTGTCACATTCATTTTCTTTTTGTTGAGTCCATATCCAAACTCAACAGAATTGATGTATTCAGGTCGAACCGAAGGATTTCCTTTTCGCAAATTGAATGGATCAGCATAACTTGTAAATGGATTTAAGGTTTCCGCTGAAGGTCGATTGATACGGCGGCTGTATCCTAAACTCAATTCGGATTCTTTTGATAATTCGTATCGAACATACGCAGAAGGAAATGCACTGAAATAGTCATTTCGAAACGACAAGGTATCCGAAATTAAATTGGGTGCTTGCATGGCTTGTTCGAGTCGCAAACCACCTTGAAATTTGAATTTTTTGTATTGATGGGCTATATTTCCATAAACAGAATAAATTTGCTCATCGTATTCATACAAGAAATTTGACAAAGTATCTTCTTCCAATTGATTCGTCGCATTGTTTCTTGTTTCAGAAAAAGCATCCACCGAAAGTTTGCGAATAATCGCTTTTGTTCCAGCTTCAAAACGAATGTTTTTCTTACTCAAACGAACATAGTCTACTTGAGCCGTTGTTACTCTGTTTTGTTCTTGGTTGTTTAATTGTTGATATAAATTCAATGACAAATCAGGCAGACCATAGTTTAAGTTGTAATCTTCTTCGTAATATCCAAAGATGTTTTCCTTTCCGAAAGATTGATTGAAATCAACCGAAATGGAGCCTTTGCTTTCTTTAAAATCTTTTTTGTAGTAGGCATTCAAATCCATGTTTTGATTGTCCGTTGGATCGCTTGACAAACGATTCCATTTTGTTTCAAAAAGCGGATTATCACCGAATTGCGTGTTATACAAATCACCTGTACGCTCTCTCCTACCTGTTGATCCAGTTACGCCAAAACCAATTGTTTGATTGTTTTTCATGTAAAAATCAGCTCCCACTTTAGCAGTATGATTTTCCATTAAATCCGTACCATCACGGAATTGGTCTAAGTAAAACATCGAATCAGAAAACTTTCGAGCGATGTAACTTTCGTAATTCCGGAAACCTTCATAATAGCGATAAGCATAAGTTCCGTACACATTCATTTTTGCATTTCGGACACTTAGTGAAGCAGAACCATTGTACACATTCCCTGTTCCTGCTGTAAAAGAAACATTTCCGTTGATTCCACGCATTTTATTCTTTTTCAAGACAATATTGATAATTCCAGTAGTTCCATCCGGATCATATTTTGCCGAAGGATTGGTTACCACTTCAATTCGTTCAATGGAATTGGCAGGAAATGCATCTAATAAACTTTTTCCATTTCCACCTGAAAGCGTACTTGGACGACCGTCAATCAAAATGGTCACGTTAGCATCACCTCTCAATGAAATCTTTCCTTCTTGATCCACTTCTATGGAAGGAATGTTGTTCAACACATCGTTCGCCGTCCCTCCTTTTGTCGAAACATCTTCGCCAACATTGTAAACTTTTTTGTCCAATGAATTGGTCAATAATTCTTGCCTTGCAGTAATAGTCACTTCATTCAAGTCCAACAACTTATCTGCATTCATCAATACAACACCTAAATTGATTGCCGATTTTGCAGGCGTAACTAAAACATTGCTTTTTAGCACCGTTTGATATCCCGTAAAAGTAATTTTAAGGTAATATTTTCCAAATGAAATTTGATCCAAGAAAAAGAGACCATCCGAATCGGTGTAAATCCCTCCAACAAGAGAAGAATCTTGTGTTTTGAATAGTCTTATGGAAACGTATTCCATTCCTTTTTTGGTAATTGAATCTTTAATTTGACCTTCAATGATTCCGGGTTTCGAATCAGTTTGACTCCAAAGCGAAAGCGATGTCGTTAAAAAAAGAAATGTTGCCAATAAATGTTTCATAATTTTTGAAAAATATCCACAATAAAAACTCCAAGTAAGAGGGATTTACTTACATCGAGCGAAAGTGATCTTAGTATTTTTGTTTTATCGTACGTAAAAGAAAATACGAGGCGATGCTCGTACCCACTGCCAAATATCCGACGAGTTCAAAATTAAAATAAATTCCTGATTTATTCTGATAAATGATGGCACTTCCCAACAAAACAGCAAAACCACTCGCAAATTGTTGCATCGCAGATCGAATACTCATAAATCCTCCACGTTCATGTGGAGCTGCCGTAGACAATACCAATGCGGTTCCCGGAATGTTTCTTCCTCCAGCAAAAACAAAAAACGAAGTAGTAGCCACCAATACCAAAGGCATCGGATTTTCTCCCATCGAAGTAATCGCTAAAATGGGAACACAAGAAACCAACATGATGATTAAAAATGTGCGCAATTGACCATATTTATCTGCTAAGAAACCAATAAATGGATTCGTGATGAACGTTAAACCACCTCCAAAGAAATACATCCAAACGAGTTCCGTTTTTTCAAAACCAACGTTGTGTTCAACATAATCTGCCAAGTAAGGAATGATCGCAAACTGTCCGAACAAAATGGTACAAGTAAAAATCAATGCACGAATTTGATTCCCATTTCGAGCCACCCGACCAAATATTTCATACGATTTATACTCCTTTGCATGAACCAAATGATCGGTCATTTTTGGGAGAAGAAACAACAAGAAAACCCATGTGATTACGGACATTCCAACAATAAAAATAAACGGAGTGTGCCAAGTCCAATTCAACCCTAAAAACAATCCGAGCGGAATTCCTAGAGCAGCAGCTGATGAAAAACCAGCCATGACAATTCCGGTTGCTTTTCCTCGGTGTTGCTGTTCAATCAAATCACCGACCATAGCTAAGACAACTGCTGAAATTACACCGCCAAAAAAACCAGCAAAAATGCGTGCAAAAACCAAAAAAGAATAGCTTTGAGCCACACCACATAGAAAAGTTCCCAGAATAAACAAAGCATATAAAACCACTAAAAATCGTTTTCTATCAAAGCGATCAATAAGAAAAATGCTGATAATTCCCGATACAAATGCGCTGAATAAATAAGAAGAAATAGCTATTCCCCATTGTTTTTCATCCATGCCTAAATCAGATTTAATTGTGGAAGCTAATGGCATTAAAATCATCGATTCCAGTATATTGGTAAAAATAACCATGGCTAAAACAATCATCCACCCTACTTGTTTTTTTGTCATTTTGTCTCAGTTTGTATGTTTAATTCAAGTATCGAAACACAAATTTAATTGTTACCCGGCAATTAGTTTACAGTAGTAACTATTATTTAACAAAGATTTTAAGTAATAAGTTCGAATTGTTCCATTATTAAAAAAAACGAAACAATTAAATATGAACAGTTTAGTTTACATTTTTGTAAACAATAAAAAAGTTTTATCTAACTTAGTACCAAAAAAATGGATGAAAAAGTTTAAATTTCTACTAGTTGGAATTGTTTCCTTTGTATTAATCTCCGCAGGAAGTAAAATCGGAGAGCCACCTGCAAAAGTATATCGTGTGGGAAATTCGATGGTTTCAAAATGGGAAAATGATGGGAAAACGGGGAAATGGTCTAATTTTCAAATCCAAAAAGAATACATACAGAATGGAGCGAAAAAATGGAATAACTATTTTAATCGAGAAGAACTTATCGAATTGAAAGCAGCTATCGAACAAGCATTAGACGATAAGGAATCAAAATAAATCCTTGTTTGAAAAGTAATTTCAGTTACCTATTCATTTAATTGAATGAATTCACTCGTTCTTTTTACCTTTGTCAGGTATAATTGAAATAAATGAAATTCATTCTCATTCTTCTTATTCAACTCTTTGGTATTGCTACGTTTGCGCAGTGTTACTTTTGCGAACCTTCTCATTTTTCTAGCCAAAAATCAAATCAAGTAACGCATTTATATTTACAGAATTCACCTATCGAAATTATTGACACTTCTTTTAATCAATTCACATTGGTTTCGGAAATCGATTTGTCGTATTCGTTGGTTCATACGATAGATGCCCTTGTCCGTTTAGAAAACCTTGAAAAAATTAATCTTTCTCATACATATTTTGATCCACTCGAAATCGTACAACTTGGCCAAAGTTTTCCTCAATTAAAATCACTAAATTTATCTGATTGTCGCTTGTTATTTTTACCTACAAGTTGGAATCAGTTGAATCAGCTTGAAGCACTCGATTTGTCTTCCAACCAACTGACCTTTTTGCCAGCAGATTTGGAAAAACTTCAACAGTTACGGATTCTAAATCTAGCCCAAAATCAACTTACCACTGAATTGTATGCTCTTACTTTACTTTGGAAATTAGAATCCCTCGATATATCAGGAAACACATATATAAACGCAAATGAGTTAAGCCAACTTGTTCAGTCAAGGAAAAATCTTCAAACCCTTTCTATGGACGCATCCTTGATGGAACAAATTCCGGATGAAAGTCTCCAAAAATGGCACATTCAAAAACTCATCCTTTCCGACCCAACCAAAGAAGCGATCGATAAACTCAAAAAAATTCCAACATTGAAAGAACTGGAATTAAAAAATTTATCCAAAGAAGTTATTCGCGAAGAACTCTACCTTCCTTCTCTGCAAACTTTAACAATTCAAGGTGGATTTGTGACACCCAATGTTTTGCAAAATATTCAGCTAGATACATTAAAATTAAAACAAATCGAAAACATTCAACTAACTAGCTTCAACTCCAATCAACGCATTGAATATTTGGACTTAAGTGAGAGTAGGATCACCAAATTAGAATTGGATTTTATCAACGAATTGCTTCCAAATACCGAAGTACAAGCGATTAATTACCACATTCCTCAAAACAATTCCAATGCAACTCTCAAGCCAATCGTTCCCATTTCAACGCAAAAACACCTCATCTCGACCGATTCGCCTTGTACAATCAAAGAAAAAAACGCTACTTTTTTCATTCCTGTTGGGGCTTTTCGAAATCCGGATGGATCACTTTACAATGGAAAAGCGGAAATCGCAATCAAAATTTATAAAAATGCCGCTGATTTAGCCTTAGATGGTGCACCTATGCGCTATCAAACCGCTGGAATGAATGAACTTTTCGGTTCCAACGCAATGCTTTCGTTTAATGCAAAATCAATGGAAGGAACTCCCCTTTTGCCGAATCCATACACGGAGATTGAAGTAAACATTGACAATCAACTACCACAAACTTTGGGTAATTTGTATTTGTATGATTCGAGTTCTTCGAATTGGAAATCAATTAATCGAACGGTAGAAACATATCCTAATCCAGATCGAAAAAAAATTGAACGCATCATTGATTCTATCAACCGTTTAGATCTTTCTAAACAAGTAAATTTAACGTACAATGAAAGCAGTTATCAATTGAATATTCGAAAACAAAAAAATGAATTGGTCACCCTTCAATTCGATTATCACTTTATGAAAAAACCTGATCTTGCTGGGGTCGTTGTGTATAATCGAACTAATTTTCAAGGAAAAGTGATTGCAAAAAATACGTGGCAACTTGATACCATTTTGGACGAAACGAGTTACAACTATTTGAAGTACATGAGTGAAGAAAGTCAATTTTTCAGTACAAAATGGATATTTTTTAGGCGAAAAAAATTTTGGAATCACAAAAACGTCATCAAACAAGTTTCCATTGAGAAAGATATTCCAAACGACCAATACCGAATTCGATTTTATTTCAAAGACAGTTTAATTTCGCTACCGGTTTCGTTGGTTCAAGGTCCCGATAATCGATTGAATATTATGCAATACCGAAAATTGGAAAAATCATTTAAAAACGCCGAAAAACTGGAACAAAAAGAAAGAACAAAATTCAATCGTTCGTATGAAAAACGACGAACTGAAGCAGAGAAAAATCTCAAAATAAGACTCATTCAACAAACGATTCAAAAGTTAAACAATCCGCTCTCGACTGAAAAACTTCGCTTTGGATTGACTCATTTTGGTTTAGTTAATGTGGATATTATCGCTAAAATCAAACCCATTGCTATCAAAGAACTTACACCAAATTTTGTTGATCAAATGGGTAAAATCTGGAAATCTGACAAAGAAATCCGCTTGATTTTGTTTGATATTAATTCGTATTTACCAGTTCATGCAAGTTATTTTCCTGTGTATTCCAATTCAGTTGGTTTGATTCCTATCTCGGATTCCTTTATTGGTCTTTTTGAAGTAAATAAAAAAATGAATGAAAACCGAATTCCATTGACCTTGATTTCCATTGAAGGAAAAACTCCGGAAGAAATCAGCGAACAAATCCTCAAATACCATGAAACGCACTAACTTTTTTATCATCGCTTTTTTATTCCTTTTTTCACCTTCAACCTTTAGTCAAAAATCGGTATATGAAACGATTGCCAGTCAAATGCCCGGAAATGATTTGCTGTCGACCCTTCAACTTATCAAGCCTGACACCAATCGATTTCATTATTTTCTCGATTCTACCGCTAAACTGGAAGGCCTTCTGAATCAGATTCTAGTAAAGAAAAATCCCCAACGAAAAGTGCCTTTTGAAAAAAGTTTTGTTTTGAATTTATTAGCCTGAGTTCGATTTTTAACAATTTGATTGTCAATAAATTGTTTCGAAAAATGTAAAATAAGTGAAACACATTTAGTGTCTTTAATGTGTTGAATATTAATGATATAGACTAAATTTATGTATTTCACTCAAGATAAAATTACTGAATTTTTTTTAACAGATGAATTTTGTAAAGAATTTCAAAAGTCGATAGAGGGGTATTTGATT
>CAYRMV010000029.1:27681-28988 GCA_964425255.1 uncultured Flavobacteriales bacterium | reverse complement strand
TTGTATGGTGTAAACTCCTGATTGTGCTACGGTAAAAGTATTGGTTGATGTATTGTATGTCCCAATAGACGCATTGGAAGTTACCACATTGTCAAACGTTACCAAATCACCTGTATTTATTCCGTTCGCTAATGATAAAACTTGAGCATTAGTAGTTTTGGTAGCAATCAACGCTACTTGCGCTCCACTTCCACCAGTTGCTGGCGTTACCCATTGTGTATTGTAATCTGTCCCATCTACTTTAGCTAACACTTGTCCAGTTGTTCCACCAGTTGGCAAATCCTGCCCAATCTCGGTACCATTATAATGCAGTTTATCATTTAATACATACAAACGATCTTGAGTAATTGCTGGTGCTGATGCTAATTTATCTAATGCTAACGTTCCATCTTTGTAAACGATTAAACCATCTTTTCGGCTGGTTACGCTTCCAAGACCTACTTCTCCAATACCTACAACAAAAGCACGATCTGCACTGTTGAATACTGATGAATCAGCTGGAACATAATCTGTGTTACCTGTACCTACAACAATTTCACCAGGACTTCTAGCATTCAAATAGGCTCCTAAAGCTACCGATCCGTCTCCGATTGCATTTACAGAAAAACCCATAGCAGTTGACGCTCCACCAGAAGCTGTATTTAGAAAACCAGAAACTGTTGCAGCTTGTCCCGAAGCAGTATTCCCAACTCCTAATGCTGTAGAGGTTAGTCCAGAAGCATTATTAAGTGCCCCTAAAGCTACTGCACCATCAGCAGACGCTTTGTTGTTATAACCTGCTGTAAAAGTTCCATTTCCTGTTGCACCGTTATTACTGCCATCTTGATCTGAGTAAGATAAATCTACGGCATCATTACCAAGAGTTCCATAATTATTGGTATCTCTTTCAAAAATTCTATAGGATTTTGCTCCTGAAGCAGTTGTAAAAACCTCTAACTGTGATGGTGTTGCATTAGGCGTTTCCCAAGATAAAGTACTACCATCAGTAGTTAAAACTTTTCCATCATTACCTGTTTGCGTTGGTAAAGTTGTTCCACTTGAGGGTGTTATCCACTGTGTGGTGTAATCCGTGCCATCCACTTTTGCAAGAACTTGTCCTGTTGTTCCACCTGTAGGTACACCTTGTCCGTTAGCTCCCGGAACACCTGCTGGCCCTTGTGGTCCTGTTGCTCCCTTTGCTCCGTCTAATCCGTTTGTTCCGTCAGCTCCCGCTGGTCCTGCTGGACCTTGTGGTCCCATTGGACCTGTTGCACCAGTTGCGCCGTCTAATCCATTTGTTCCGTCAGCTCCCGCTGGTCCTGCTGGAC
>CAYRMV010000029.1:0-27581 GCA_964425255.1 uncultured Flavobacteriales bacterium | reverse complement strand
TTAGCTCCCGCTGGACCTGCTGGACCTTGTGGTCCCATTGGACCTGTTGCTCCAGATGCGCCATCTAATCCGTTTGTTCCGTCAGCTCCCGCTGGACCTGCTGGACCTTGTGGTCCCATTGGACCTGTAGCTCCTGTTAAACCAATCGGTCCTTGTGGACCCGTAGCTCCTGTCAAACCAATTGGTCCTTGTGGTCCTGTTTCCCCTTGGATACCTTGCGGTCCTGCAGGTCCTTGCGGTCCAGGAGTTGAACTTCCTGATGTTTTAGCGTACAGAGCATACGGAACACTCAATAATTGACTTGTACCTGTAATGGTATAGTTTGTGCCACCTGTTGGATCTGTTTCTGTTTTGACGAAATAGGGTCCATTTTCCCAGTTAATGTTTGTCAATGAACCAGTAACCACCGTACCTCCACCAATTTGAAGAGTAACCAATCCATTCGCATTGGAAGTGGGAGCTTGTGTTTCGACATAAACTGGAGTTCCATTTGCGGAACCTTGAAGAATACTAATTTGCATGCCCACTTCTTGATTAGAAACAAGCGCATTAGTTGCGTTTCGAACAATTGCCTGATAGCTCATTTTTTCTGGAGCTTGGGCAAAAAGACTACCAGCTGAAACAAGCAAGGCTGTAACCGCGATGTATAATTTTTTCATGAAGAAATTATTTTTTGATGATTTTAAAAGTCTGAATGGACTGATTGTTTGATAAAATATCTAATAGATATACTCCAGCAGGATATAAATCAAAAGAAAGCAATGAACTTGTTGTTGAAATAGACTCAACAGCGAGTTGTTTTCCATTTAAATCCATAATTCGATAGATCAATTTATCAAAAGAAACAGCTTCCAATGACAACTGAATTTGACCATCCGTTGGATTTGGATAAACTTGGATGTTAAATGGTTTCGCTAACTCAGTGATGTTTGCTGTGAAGATTTCGTAAGCTTGTTGTACACCTTGAGAAACAGTACCTGTAGTTTGCGAAAACGACTGATCAAAGACTTGACCAATCGAAGAAGACACAGTTCCACCTGCGCCTTGTGCTTCATTTCCGTTTGCAACAAACGCTTCTTGAGCAAAAAAGCCATTCGAAATCGTCATGCACCCACAAAATAGCATTGTGTTTTTTAGTGAAATAATCATTAGTATATTTTTTACAAGATTACGACCCTTTGTTATTTAGGCAATCAGGGTTAACCCTGAAAATCTTTCGAGATGTGAGAAATTGAAATCAAGTGTTGTACTTTTGCCTCTCATTTCAACTTCATGGATAATTTTGGGGGATTTATTGGTTTGTTGTTAATGCTTCTTGTTTCAGGTTGCAGTGAACCGATTTCTATCAAACAAAAACCAAATGAAAATTCATTGAAAGTTCAATTTGCAAAAGATTCACTTTACGTGGAAAGGTTGATTGATCAAGGGGATAGTTTGTATGGTCTACGAAATAAAATGGGCGAAATGGGTGAATCACTCATTTATTTTGATTCTGCATTGCATTTAGCGAAACAAACCAAAGATTCTTTGTTGATTTCCCGTGCTTATTTTTTTGTGGGAAATGTCTACAACGCATGGAACAAACAACCTCAAAAAACAATTAGTTATTACAAAACTGCTTTTGAATTTTCTCAAACGAAAAACGGATCGCTTGTTTTTACTCATTATTTGAGCTACATTTTGGCTCACGCTTTCGACGGAGAAAAAGCGAATGACAGCCTGAAATGCATGCAATTGCTTCATTGGGTCGATGAGAGTTTATCTCATATTCCAGATTCAGTTAGACTTAAAATGGATTTTTTACCTGATTTTGCTTGGGTGGCAACCAATGTGAAAAATTATGCTTTTGCGGAAAAATTTCTAAGTAAACACACGAAAAGAGACTTAATTAAAAATGACCCTCAATCAAATAATTACTTGGATCATTATTATTTAACGAAAGCTAGAATTGACATTTTTGGAAAAAAGAAATCGAATTCAGCTTACATCGATTCGTTAGCAAATGCAGTTCAAACTTGTTCCAATAATTTCGATAAACAATATTATTTATACAATTTAACTCATTTAAGTGAAGCGATTAACGATTTTAAAACAGCTTACGAAGCACGTAATTTATCCATTCAATTGAATGAACAAATTGATCATGGTGAAATCACTTCCTTGTTACAAAAAAATAGATTACTTGAAAAATTAAATCAAACCATAAAAAATAAACAAGAGTCTGATCTTCAGGTGAAACAGCGTAATTTGTGGTTGGCTATCATTGTGTTTTTGATCTTGCTATTTTTGATTTTCCTTCGATTAATGATGACTTTGAAAAGAAAAAACCGCTTGCGTGAAGATGTTCAAATGAGAGCTCGTTTTACCCGACAACTCTTTGAAGTGACAGAAGATGAACGCAAAAGAATTGCTTCGGATTTGCATGACAGTATCGGAAATGATTTGGTGAATTTGCGCCAAATGGTGGATGTGGAACCTGGGTCTCTCAAGAAGAAAATAGATACCGTGATCGACGAGGTGCGCAACATTAGTCGAAATTTAAGTCCAGCGATGTTTGAACGGGTAGGTTTAAAAATTACGCTCGAACAATTGGTGGAACGAATTCAATACAGCAAGAACTTTATGTTAACTGCTGAATTGAATTACAAAGGAGGACTTAATTCAAAAGATGAATTACAAGTCTACCGAATTGTTCAAGAGGCAATTACGAATATATTGAAACATGCGGATGCAATTGCTGGAAAAATTGTTTTGGAAGAATCGGATGAATTGATCCTTATCGAGATCAAAGACAACGGAAAAGGCTTTTCTGTTTCGAATAGTATGAATAGTACGAAAGCATTTGGAATTCATTCCATTCTTGAAAGAAGTAATGCCATTGGGGGAGATGCTCAAATTCAATCTGACTCAAGCGGCACGAAAATTGAAATAAAAATTAAAAAAGAAAAAGCATGAAATTTATAATTGCGGACGATCATCCATTTACCTTAACTGGGACAAAATCCTACATTGAATCGATGGGATGTGAGGTGATTGATACTGCTGCTGATGGCATGATTGCTTTTGAAAAAATTCGAACTCAACTGCCAGATGTGGCTATTTTGGATATCAATATGCCCGGGTTAGATGGAATTGCATTGCTTGAACGAATTCGGGCCAACCGCATCCCTGTCAAAGTCATTTTCTTGACATCCCACAACGAAATGAGCATTTATAAAAAAGCAAGTGAATACGGTGTTGACGGCTATTTATTGAAAAACTTTGCGGAAGAAGAATTAGCTCAGTGTGTTCAGGTACTTCGTTTGAATGGGACCTACTTAAGTCCTAGAATCAACACTATTTTGATTGAAGATAAAAGTTTTGTCAAAGATTCGCTGCTCGAAAAATTAAGTTTTGTGGAAGTGAAGGTATTTGAACTTGTGGCGCAACACAAAAGCACCAAAGAAATTGCTGATTTGTTATTCCTTTCTGAAAAGTCGGTTGAAGGATATCGAACGAGTATCATCGAGAAATTAGAAATTCCGAAAGAAAAAAATGCCTTGTTGAAGTTTGCTTCTAAATTTGCTGCAGAAGAATAAAAGCTACATTTTTCGCTGAGCTAAAATTTGTCCAACAACCAATCGGTCAATCGGAAAAGTAAGCGAATCAGGAGTTAAATCGTTTATGTCAACCCAGCGTAGCTTTTCGCCTTTATCGCCTGTTTTTGAGCTGGTTTCAAAGTTGTTTTGGATGTCAATTTGGTAATAAATAGAAATCACTTGATCGTTTTCTGAAAAGGCACTCACTTGAAAAAAATCAGTTAAATAATAGAGGTCTTTCACTTCAATTTCGAGTTGGAATTCTTCCTGAAATTCTCTTTTTAAGCATTCTTTTGTTCCTTCACCCCAATCAAGACCTCCTCCTGGAAATTTAGTGAATGATTTCCCAGCATACTGCTCATCACTCAACAATAACGAACCATTTTCATTAAAACAAATTCCATAAACTCGAATATTAAAGCGTTTCTGCATCACATTTCATTTTCCTCTCCCACAAAGAAAACCAAAATTCCCCATCATCCAACTGGCTATCCACTTTTCGCTTTTCACTTCTAACTTTTCACTTTTCACTTTTCACTTTTCACTATCAACTAACTAACTAACTGACTGTCCACTTTTCGCTTTTCCCTTCTAACTTATCACTATCTATTTGCACTACTTTTCCTATTTTTGTTCACCATTTATTAATTATGCGTTTACTTTACATTATTCTCAAAGTATTTTTACATTATTCGTTGCGTTTGTTTTATCCACGTTTGCGCATTTTAAATTCACCCAAGCGTTTTTTAGGAAGAACCATTTATGTCAGTAACCATGCTGCTTCGTTTATGGATCCTTTGGTGGTGGGAGTATTACAACATCCGTCTGTGTTTTTCATGACGCGCTCCGATATTTTCACTCCTGTACTTAAGCCAATTTTGTGGTTGTGTCAAATGTTGCCTATTTATCGTCAGCACGATGGGGAAGACACGAAAGCGAAAAATGATCAATCTTTTGCAGCGGCAACACGTGTTTTGAAATATGGACGCAATTTGCTCATTTTTGGAGAAGGATTTACCGACGATGTCTTTATTCGACGTCTGAAACCTGTGAAAAAAGGTGCTGCGCGAATTGGTTTTGGAGCACTAGAAAAAATGAATTGGGAAAAGAAAATTTACATGAGTGCCATCGGAATCAATTACGGAGATCCCAATTATTTTCGAAGCGATTTGTTAGTTTCTAATTCCGATCGTTTTTGCTTGAATGATTACCGAGAAGAATACAAAGCCAATCCGAATAAAGTAATCAACGATGTCACCAAACGCATCGAAGGTTTGATGCAAGCTCAAATTACGCATGTGGAAAACAAAGATTGGGTGTTTTTTCATGAGCATGTGATGCGCTTTTTGCGTTTGGGGCTTCATCCAGAAGATTCCGATTTTTCCATTCCACTGAAAACCCGTTGGGAAAATTCACGTGCTTTGGCGGCTTGGATGAATCAACAAAATTTAGATGAACAAGCAAATCTAATCGAATTGAAAAAAGATTTAGACAGTTATTTTCGTTTGATCAAACGCATGAAATTGGCTGAAAAAGATTTACATCGATTGGCAGAAAATCCGAACGCATCTACGTGGAAAGAAGCGCTTTTCATTTGTTTCTTATTGCCTTTTTCTATCCTTGGGATCCTTCATTTTTATCTGATTTATCGCTTCGTAAAGAATTTTACTGAAAAATCCTTCAAACGTCGCGTGTTTTGGAGTTCCGTAAAAATGGTCATGGGAATTGCAGCAATGGGATTCATAAACATTCCAATTGTTTGGGCGATCAGTAAATATGTTTTTCCAGCTTGTTTCCCTCCTTACTCGGGCTTGGCATATTATCTTTTGTTGCCTTTTGCTGGTTTGGCGGCATACATGAGTGCTCGAAAATGGCGAACAATTCGAACAATTAAACAAATGAAAAAAGCGGATTTAACGGAAATTCAAAACCGAAGAAGGGAACTGAAATCACGCGTTGAAAAATTGCCTATTCCTGGGTTGAAAAAAGAAAAGAATAGCTTATTTTAACATCTGTTCTTAGTTGAATTTCGTATTTTTCAGCATGCAAAATCAATTGTCTGAAAGAATAAAACCTTTAAAAACCATTTCTCGTCCCTTGTTGGCTCTTGGTTTGGTCTTGGTTTTATTGGTGATTTCTGCTTTGTGGTTCGTTAATCGTCAAGCGTTTAATGCCATTCAAACCGAAATGGAAAACTTGACAAAACCCAAAACTGAACTGCAAAATTTACACAATCTTCAATTGGAGATTTCCTTGCTCATTCAAGATCACCGATCCGAAGCGATTCAAGATTTGCGTAAACCCTCTGACTTGTATTTCAAGCGACTTCAACGTATTCGTCAAGAGATGATTCACTTGAATGAAACGTTTCAAAATCAACCCAATCAAAGGGTTCGTTTGCAACAAATTGATTCTATTTTAAACGATCGAACACGCTTGTTTGAACGTTATTTACAAAGTCGATACACCTATGTTCACACAGGGCAATTCGATCAGCAATTTGAGAAATTGGCTATGGAAGTTGAAAAAAACGCCTTGAAAATGGATAGCAATGTAGTTTCGACTTCCCATTCTACAAAACGATATACCTACTACGAACCTGAAATCGAACAAACTAAACCAGAAGAAAAAAAAGGCTGGTTTAAAAGGAAAAAGAAATCAGAAGAAAAAGCAAGTAATCCCAAAGTCTTGGTAGAAGAAAAAGTCGATGTTCAAGTCGATACCTTGGCTTTGATTTCGAATAAAGATAGTCTTTTAAGTGAGATCAAATTGTCACTTAATCAATTGAAAAAGCGTCAAAACAAGGGAAGAAATTACTTGGAAAATTTAGAATTGGTGTTGATCAACAGCAATCAATGGACCTTGCAAACGGTACTTTCGATCATTGATGATTTACGTATTGAAGAAGAATTGGCGGCAAAAAAAAGCCACGAAAAATCGCTTCAAATTTCTGCTCAAGCTTTGTTTTATTCCCGTCTTTTATCGATTGGATTTGTGTTGATTTTATTGGTTTTAATCGCGCTTCTTGCCTGGGATTTTACCCGAATGAAACGCTACAGACAACAGTTGGAAGAAGCCAAGCAATTGGCCGAACTGCACAGTCAGGCAAGACAACGATTTTTGTCTACCATGAGTCATGAATTGCGCACTCCTGTTCAATCAATTATCGGTTTCAGTGCTTGGCTCAACGAACAAAAACGATTTGATGAAGAGAAAGTAAAAGGTGTGCACCAGTCTGCCGAACATCTTTTGCATGTGGTCAATGAAGTCTTGGATTTGGCACGAATCACTTCTGGAAAATTGACCTTGAACGAACAAGCTTTTTCACTCGATACTTGGCTTTCAGAATTGGATTTACTTTTCCGTGATCGAATGAAAGATAAAAAGCTCGATTGGCAAATTTTCTCCGAAGTAGATGCTGATTCGTGGTTTTTAGGTGATGCTTATCGCCTCAAGCAAATCGCGATTAATTTAGTTGGAAATTCCTTGAAATTCACCGAAAAAGGGTGGGTGAAAGTGCGTGTTCGGTTCGAAAAAAATGAAAGTATTTGGGAATTTTCTGATTCGGGTTCAGGAATGAATCCAGATGCGATTGACCGAATTTTCCGTGAGTTTGAACAAGCAGAACTGGAACATCAAGCGCAAGGAAGTGGATTAGGATTAAACTTGGTGAGTGAATTGGTTCAAGCATTTGATGGAAGATTGGAGGTTGAGAGTGAAAAAAATGTCGGCACCACTTTTCGCGTTCGAATTCCGCTGAAACGAACTGATGCTCCTGTTCATATTGAACAAAATTCGAAAAGTGATCAAAAAGCACCAATTCATTGCTGGTTTGTGGATGATGACCCTTTGATTTTACAAGTGATCGAATCCATGTTGGAACATGAACCGTTTAGCAAGCGATTCTTCTCCAATCCCTTGGATGTTCTCGCAACAGAAATCCCTTCCCAACCTTTGTTGATCTTTACTGATTTGAATATGCCTGAAATGAAAGGCGATGTTTTGATGCAACAAATCCGACCGAAACTCAAAAAGACCGATCGTATAATTCTACTCACAGCACAAGTACTACCAGAAGAAATGAAACAACTCCAGCTGTTAGATTTTGATGCAATTTTAGGGAAACCATTCCAAAAACAAGCCTTGTTGGAAACCTTACAAACTGTGATTCCAAACGTTGATATTTCTTTAGAACATTTGGCTGGTTTTGATTTGGATGAGGAAATGAAACGAGAACTAAAACAATCTTTTGTTGATGAATGTCTCGCTGATTTTACGGTTTTAAAGACTTTTCTCAGTCAAAAAGATCGGGAACAGACGCGTTTGATTCTTCACCGATTAGCAGGAAGAATGCAGCAGTTTCATTGGAACGAAGGAATAAATGCCCGTCGTTTGGAAACAGAAATATCCCAAAAAGAAACAAAAATTTGGCAAGAAATCGTCGATTGGGTACGACATGCAGAAGCAGAAATTTGCTTGTTGCAACGTTCCTAATCAGGCATCCAAACCATATTTTTCGATTTTATTATACAAGGTTTTTCGATCAATATTTAAAAGTTGAGCCGCTTTGCTTTTGTTGAATTTGGTTTTTTGCAACGCATCCATGATTAATTCGCGTTCCGATTGTTCATGCACAACTTTGAGATCACGGGTATTTTCACTGGATTGAAATTGGTGAACCATCTCTTCGGGTAACAATTGTGCATCTGCAATTCGGGTTGTACACAACAAAACCATGCGCTTGATGACATTTTGCAATTCACGTAAATTTCCTGGCCAGTCATATTGGTGGAATAAATCCATCACTTCTTTGGAAACTTTTTCCACATTTCGATTCAAAGAAATATTTGCCTTTTGGATAAAGAAATCAACGAATAAATCTAAATCTGCACCGCGTTCACGCAAAGCTGGCATCTGAATTTTGAATTCATTGATTCGGTGATAAATATCTTCTCGGAAATTTCCCGCTTTGATTTGTTCACTCAAATTTTCATTGGTGGCAGTCACCAAACGAATGTCGACAGAAATCGTTTTGTTTGAACCCAAAGGTTGTATTGTTCGTTCTTGTAATGTTCGCAGTAATTTGATTTGAACTTCGTAAGACAAATTCCCAATTTCATCCAAAAACAAGGTGCCACCGTTCGCTTTTTCGAGCATTCCTTTTTTATCAGTTAAAGCTCCCGTAAAAGCTCCTTTGGCGTGACCAAAAAGTTCGCTTCCTGCCAATTCTTTGGAGAGAACACCACAGTCAACCGCCACAAAAGGTTTGCCTGCTCGAGCGCTTTGGTCGTGAATGGCACGTGCAATGTGTTCCTTACCTGTTCCACTTTCCCCGATGATCATGACCGACATTTCGGTAGGAGCAACTAGTTTTACGTGTTCATATAATCGTTTCGCTGTTTCGCTATTTCCTTGGATGAAAGTGGTTTTTTCTTCTGTTACAATCGGTTCTGGAGCTGTTTTTTCACTTGGTTTTTCTTCCAAAGCAGCTTGAACCACCATCCACAATTCGTCTGGATTTACGGGTTTGATAATGTATTCAAATGCACCCGATTGCATCGATTTCACTGCTGTTCGAACATCATTGAAGCCCGTAATAATCACACAAGGGATGGCAGGAAATTCATTCCCTAATTTGGCGACTAAGTCAAGACCAATTCCGTCGGGAAGTCGATAATCCAAAAGGATTAAATCCACCTTTGTGTTGCGCAAGTAATTTTCTCCCTCGTTTAAATTTTCGACAGAATGCAAAGAACATCCTTTTTTTTCTAGAAAAGTAGTAACGATTTTGGCAAACGTACGATCATCTTCAATTAACAAAATATGCTTCACACTTCGATTTGTTGGTTTAGAACAAAAATACGAAAGGCCAGACAAAGTCCGACCTTTGGTATGATAATTTTAAAGAAGTAGGGAAAATATTATTTGATTTCTCTACCTAGTTCAGTTAATTTTATCATGGATTTTTGGGCTTGAGCATTTTCAAGATGTATTTCAAAATAAGTGACACGATCTTCAACCCGATATATTTCTGTTGGTTTCCATCCTCGAAATCCTTCCGTTTTCATCACTTCTCGAACGATAATTGGTAATTCAGAGTAACTGATTGCCGTTTTTTTCGCTTGAACATTTTCTTTCCAATCGATACTTTCGTATGCCAAAATTCTGTTTTCCGTAGAAAGAAGAGACAAACCAAGTATAAATAACCATTTTTTCATCTTCGTATTTTTAGCTTAAAATGGAATATCGATTCTTGTGCCAATTGAAATGTTTTAATTGACTTTAAATTGTAAAAGATTTAAAATCTGAATTTTAGATTTTTTTGAAAGGTTTTTTTATTTCCAATTGTCAAATAAAATCAATTCGTTTTGGGGTGTTTTTCTACATTTTGCTACCTATATTTCCACAAATGCGTGTAAAATGAAAATTTCTAGCTGAATTGGAAAGAATATTCCGTCAAAAAGTTCATACTTTCCCTTTCAATGTCTTACATTTGCGCCAATAAAAATGCAACCGAATGAAAGAAGAAATCCAACAAGTATTGAAAGTGATGAGCCAGCGTTTTGTTTCTCATCCGTGGCATGGTGTTGAAATCGGAGAAAAGGCTCCCCATGTAGTGAATGCCTACATCGAAATTGTTCCTTCCGATGCAATTAAATATGAAATTGACAAACCAAGTGGTATGATTATGGTTGATCGCCCTCAAAAGTTGTCAAACCACATGCCTTGCTTGTATGGTTTTGTTCCGAAAACGTTGTGTGACACCAAAATTGCTGCTTTTGCAAACGAAAAAATAGGTCGTACCGACATCGTGGGAGATCAAGATCCGTTAGATATCTGTGTGTTGAGTGAGCGTTCATTTAATCACAACAATTTATTGTGTGAAGCAAAAGTGATTGGTGGTTTCCGTATGATTGATGGAGGTGAAGCGGACGACAAAATCGTTGCTGTTTTAAAAGGAGATCAAGCGTATGGTCACTTCGAAGACATCAGCGAAATGCCAAAGATGGTAATCGATCGCGTTCGTCACTTTTTCTTGACGTACAAAGATTTGGACGGCGGTGCTAAAAATGTGGAAATTACTCATGTTTATGGCAAAGAAGAAGCTTTGAAAGTAATCGAACTTTCAGCAGCAGATTATACAGCTAAATATGGAGACGTAAACGAAAAATTGGTAGAAGCGCTTTTGAATGCAGTTTCTGTAAAATAATTCGAATTAACGGTTTAAATATTTGGAAACGATGGTTGGCATTTGCTGATCATCGTTTTTTTGTTTGCTTGAATTCCTAAATCATGTAGAAATGTATACATTCAGACAAAACTGGATGGAAATGCACGTTCTGTAAACCGATTTTTTACTAATTTTCCAACGTATTCTGTTCGAATGCAGCATAAATGAAACTACACATGAAAAAACACTTGCTTGTTGTCTGTTTGGTGCAACTTACGTTCGGTTTGTTTGCTCAAAATTACAAAGGAGGAAAAACACAACAATTGGATCCTGTTTTTAAGGCAGCTACTTGTTCGCCTCCGAATCATACAACCATCATGGAAACAAACAATGTGCGAATGATGGTTCATACAGCAGGAAATATGTGGCAAGTTCCCAATCAAAATTTCTCGCAATATGAAGTTCCTAAGAATTCAGGAATCATGGCATTGTTTACTTCTGCTCTTTGGTTGGGAGGAACAGATGTGAATGGTCAGCTGAAGTTGGCTGCTTTGCGTTATCGAAATGGACAAGATTATTGGACTGGTCCTTTGACAGTCGGAAATGCAACCGTGGATTATGAGGTGTGTGAAAAATACGACAAACATTTTCATTCAAAACAAGATGAAGTTCGTGAATTCAATGCTTGGTTTGAGGCTGGAAAATACGATTTGCAAAACGGAACCAATACCCAAGCGGAAAATTTTCCCAATTATTCCATACCGAAATTCATCAAAGAATGGCCAGCCCATGGTGATGTATCGATCGGGCAAGATTATTACTTAGCACCCTTTTTTGATCGCGACAACGATGGTACCTATGAATGGGATAAAGGAGATTATCCGTGGTACGACATCAATAAAACCAAAGAATGTAAAGTGGATCGAGATGTAACGCTTTACGGAGATGAAAATTATTGGTGGGTGATGAATGACAAAGGAAACATTCATACCGAAACGGGTGCCGATCCAATTGGGATGGAAATTCGGGCTCAAGCCTTTGCTTTTGCTACCAATGACGAGGTCAACAACATGACTTTTTACAATTATGAACTCATCAATCGCGGAACACAAACGTTGTATAATACGTATTTCGGATTTTTTGTTGACGGTGCGTTAGGCGATCCTTTTGATGATTATGTCGGTTGTGATGTGAATCGAGGATTGGGCTATGTGTACAACGGAGATGCGTTTGATGGCGATAATGCGGGGTTCAAAGGATATGGTTCCACACCTGCTGCAGTAGGCGTTGATTTCTTTGAAGGTCCTTACCAAGATAATGACGGACTTGATAACGCATTCGGGATTGGTCAAAATGAAGCGTTAAACGGGATCGGATATGGCGATGGAATAATCGATAACGAACGCTTTGGTATGCGCCGTTTCTTGTATTATGTCAACACGGGAGGAGGAGCCAATCCAAACCAAACGGATCCGATTTCAGCATCAGATTATTACAATTATTTGCGCGGATTTTGGAAAGATGGAACTCCTTTTTACTACGGTGGAAATGGATATATCGGTGATCCTGACGCCAATCCTAATGTTCCTTGTGATTTTATGTTTCCCGGTGATACCGATCCTTTGGGTTGGGGTACAGGTGGGACAGCACAACCTGTTTGGACAGAGCAAATTGCTGGTAACGAACCGTATGATAGACGTTTTTTGCAGTCGGCAGGTCCATTTGTTTTGAAACCGGGTGCAGTGAATAACATTACGGTTGGTGTTGTATGGGCACGTGCAACAAGCGGTGATCCGTTTGCTTCTGTAGAAGTGTTGCGAAAAGCGGACGACAAAGCGCAAGCCTTGTTTGAGAATTGTTTCAAAGTTTTGGACGGTCCAACAGCACCCGATTTGAACATCCAAGAACTGGAAAATGAATTGATTTTGACTCTCTCCAATCCAGCAAGTTCAAACAATGCAAACGAAGACTATCAAGAGTTCGATCCATTTATTGTTGCTGATGCGGGAGCAGACAAATTTTATCGTTTTCAGGGTTATATGATTTATCAAGTGGCCAATCGTTCGATTTCTGGTTCCGATATTTTGGATCCAAACAAAGCGCGATTGGTTGCACAATGTGATATCAAAGATAATGTGAGCCGTATCGTCAATTTTGAGTTTGATGATGATTTACAAGCTTCTATTCCGATTGAACGAGTGAATGGTAAAAACGAAGGAATCAAACATTCATTTCAAGTGAAAGAAGATTTGTTTGCAACGGGTGATCGTCGATTAATCAATTTCAAACGCTATTATTACTTAGCAATTTCCTACGCTTTCAATGAATACAAAAAATTCGATCCAACTGATCCAACGGCTTTGGATGGACAAAAAAGACCTTTTTTAGCAAGTAGAAAAGCAGCTTTTGGTGAAATAAAAGTCAAGGAAGCGATTCCTCACAATCCGACTCCGGAAGCTTTTGGAACGATTCAACAAGTGAGTTACGGTGCAACACCTCGCATTACCCGAATCGATGGAGTTGGGAATGGAAATCGTTTTTTAAATTTATCACAAGAATCGCTAAATACCATTCTCACCAATGGGAAAATGAATGAACCGACGTATGATTTTAGTTCGGGCCCAATTAACGTGAAAGTGATCGATCCATTGAACTTAAAAGGTGGTTATTACGTCTGTAAATTCAAAGACTATCAAAATCAAGCGGGAAATGAATGGGTCAATTACGAGGGCACAGATACGGCTTCTTGGGTAATCTATCGCTACAACCAAAAGAATGGGTCTTTATTGGATTCAATCGAGTCGGAACGTACAATCAAGCAGCAAAACGAACAATTAGTTCCTGATTGGGGGATTTCAGTTGAAATTAATCAAGAACGTTATTTTACCTATGGTTCTTCCAATACCGTTCCGCTTACACTTGAACATACACGCGTAACTCGTCCGATTGCATCTTCCATTCAGTTCAAAGATTCCTCCAAACGTTGGTTGAGTTTCATTCAAGATAACGATGCGTTTTATCCAACCAATTGGATTTTATCGGGAAAGTTTACACCGAACACACCAAATGTAGGAAACGAAGATTACAATGATTTATTAAACGAATGGTTTTACAACGATGAGGTTGGTCAGGATGACGATCAACTCTTTGAAAAAGTCGTTTCAGGTGGTTTTGCACCACATCGTTTGGTGAATTACAAAGTTTCGTACACACCGTTGGCTTACCCAATTGGAGCTGGGATGTTGTCTTCAGGTAGTGTGGCAAGTTTGCGTCCAAGGGCAAGTATTTCCCGACTTCCGAGTGTTGATATTGTGCTTACAAACGATAAATCCAAATGGACTCGATGTGCAGTAATTGAATTAGGAAGAGATGAAAACTTAACCATTGGAAATGCGAAAGCAGGGACTTTGCGCAAAAGTGCAAGCAAAGACATAAATGGAAATGATATTGCTGGAAGTACAGGAATGGGTTGGTTTCCCGGGTATGCTGTTGATTTAGAAACGGGAGTTCGCTTGCACATGGCTTTTGGAGAAAATTCGTTCCTTGGTAATGATGGTGGAAGCGACATGATTTGGAATCCATCTGATCGTTTGTTTGGGAATGTGAATCAACCTGTTTTCGGGGGGCAACAACCGGTTTATGTTTATGGATACAACATCGGCGGTACGGGGTGTCCAGAATATGACGGAATCAATAACTGGGTATATGATCAAATGGCATTGAATACTACGCAAGGATATTTGCAAGCATATACCAATTTAATGTGGATTGGAAATACGATTCGTTCGCTTGGATCCAAGATGTTAGAAACTGATGTTACGATCAAGATTCGTGTAAACAAAGAGTATTCCGAATTCACCGCAACAGGACAAAACAATGGTCGTCCGATGTATGCTTGGTCGATGGATAAAATCATGACCGTTACAGGGAGTAAAGATGCAGAAGTGGAAGCCTTGGACATGATCAATGTGGTGCCGAATCCGTATTATGCTTATTCTGAATATGAGCGAAACAAGGTAGATACCCGTGTTAAAATAACGAATTTACCAGAAAAATGTACGATTAAAATCTACAATATGAATGGAAAATTGGTCAAAACGTTTAAAAAATCCAATCCAACGACTTTCCAAGATTGGACATTGAAAAACGAAAAAGACATTCCGGTTGCAAGTGGTATCTATTTGATTCATGTTGAAGTACCGGAAGTGGGTGAACGTTTGTTGAAATTGTTTGTCGGACAACGCAGTCCAGATTTGGAGAATTTGTAGTCAAAATAAATTTCTTTTTCTAATTATTGTTTAAATACGTAGTAAGGTAATTTTATTTTTTTTGTTTCGTTTATTTCGTTTATCTTTGAGTAAAAAATGGATATCATTGATATGGAATACTTTGAAGATATAAAAAAACCGTCTAAAAAAGAGCAGGTAGAAGCGATGAAATCGTACCAAGCCCTTGTTGCAACTTTGGAAGATTTACATTCTGAGAATCCAGAGATAGAAATTGAAGAGACAACTGAAAAAATTAAAATTCCGCTACATGCGCTCAAACTTTTGGCAAAAATATTGAAAGCGACAAGTCAAGGGCAACCCATATCTTTGGTTCCGATTGCCACCGAAATGACAACTCAGGCCGCTGCTGAATTAGTAGGTTGTTCAAGACCACACCTTGTAAAATTACTTGAAGCAGGCATCATACCATTTACATTCGTTGGAAGACATCGTAGAGTCAAGTTCGAAGATATTATGAACTACAAAAAGGAGATGAAGTTGAATCAAGAAAAATTGCTTATTGATTTGATGAAATCGGATGAAGATTTAGGATTGTATGATTCATAGTGTTCGATTTACTTGTGTGCTTGATACCAATGTGATTTATCCGATAGAAATCAGAGATTTACTCTTTTGGTTTGCTCATTATGATTTATTTACTCCGAAATGGAGTAAGCACATCTTCAGTGAGTGGGAAGATGTTATGAGAAGAAAAGGTATTAATAATGATGAGATTAAGAAAAGATCAAACAGAGCTAATCTGGCTTTTCCTGATGCGCTTGTGTTGAATTATGAATCTATAATTTCTGGGCTAAAACTTCCAGATAAGAATGACTGTCATGTACTTGCCGCAGCCATTAAATCAAATGCGAATGTGATTGTAACAAACAACCTAAAAGATTTTCCACAAGAATATCTTGCAACTTTTGACTTGGTAGCAAAATCTGCTGATGACTTTATTGCTGATATTATTGATTTGAATCCTCAAAAAGCCATTGAAGCATTTCGAAAACTTGTTTTAAATAGGCAAAATCCAGATTTAGATCAATTTGAAGTCTTAGAAAATTTACGTAAAAATGGTTTAATTCAATCTGCAAATTACTTACATTCATTGATTTAACCCTGTTCAATGGCAGGGTTTATTTATGGCATTGGGTTAATTCGAATGACCCAAGTAGAGTCTATTTGATAAAAATCAATGGAGTTTTTGTAATGAGTTTGGTAGTTGGAAACGAATGTTTTGAATTCCTTAAATTGCTGTTTTTCTACTTTGTCATTGAAATCAAGTAGGTACATCATTTGAACTTTGGTAAGGTTGTTGTTTTCTTCCGCTTCAAATTTCAAGCCTTGTATGGTGAGTCCTTTTGGTCTTAGTTCTTTTAAGTAAAAAATCCCCGTTTTAGGATGTCGATCTGTATAACCGACTAATAATGTATCGCTAATTCCACTGGGTGGTTTACATGCTCCAATGAATTGAAATCCCTGATCTTCTATGTCAGCGATGATTTTTTCTTTTACCGTTAAATTGGTTTTATTTCCACAAGCGAATTGAATGAATAAAACAAATAGGATTACATTTTTCAAATTCATAAAATAGTTGGGCTTTTAAGTCAAAAGGTTTAATTCGAAACGTAAATTTTGTTTTGCTTGATTTTCAAAGTTAGTATGGAAATATTCCGTTTTATAGATTCTTTCCATTGATAGAAAATGATTTAGAACCTTTTTGCGTCCAGGATTATACAAGATATCAGGATAAATAGAGTATTCCTTTCTTACATTTTTTGCATATATTAAATAGGACTCGGTGTCTTGTCCTAGAATTGAAAGATCCGCGTCTGTGAAGTAATTTGTGTCTTTATCTGTAGAAATAAGATGTGATTTAGTTGCTAAAATTTGTGCTTTACATTTTTCAATGTAAGTAAAAGGAATCAATAATTGGTTCATTCTTTGTTCTGCTAGTTCAGCACTTTTTTCCTCGTTGTTCGATTTTTTTGGGTCATAAACGATGTCATGGTAAAAAAGTGTAAATAAACTAACATTCCAATGTTGGATATCAGCTTTTACAGCTGATAATTGTACAAAAAGATTCTCAAGATGATGCAGTGAATGATAGTGTCTCTTTTTGTGTGAATAGTTTTTCTCAATTTCAGACCACAGATTTTTTATCTGACTTTCATCGTCCGAATAATTTGTCAATAGTTTGAAAAATATGGTTTTAAGCATATTCAAATTCAATTTAAGTTCTCTTAAAAAACACCGTCATTCTCAACCCTCCTTGAAGAATACTTGAATTGGAAACCATGTGTTCGAAGATATACATCTTCAATGTTGGTTCGACAGAAGCCTGTAATTGATTTGATAAACGAAATTGGTAGCCCGCACCAATTACCGGTGTAACATTGTAAAAAACACTTTTTTGATTTGTTGTTGACGTAAAAAAATCATTGTTTTCGATTTTTTGCTCCATTTTATTCGCGTGTAAAAATAAAAACTCCAATCCACCTGTGATGAACCAGTTGTTTTCTTTAAATTCATGTTTAAATAACACAGGAATTTGAAGTTCCTTGAATCGAACATCGGTTGTCAATGTGGATGATGAAACAAAACCCATTTGTGGATCGATGTCTGAACCAAAAGTTACGCCATCTTGTTTGATAAAATAGCGTTTAAAACCATAACCCAAACCCAAGTGAATACTGTTTCTTTCATTGAACTGATACGCCCCTAAAACACCCATTGAAAATCCAGATTTAGGTGTTGTTTTTGTTTCGTAAACATCACTTCGTACAATTAAACCACTTACTTCATAACTCAGATAAACGCCCGTTTGAAATCTTCGTTCTTTTTCCGACGCAGTTTGGGCCGTAACATCGAATGAACTGATTATAGCGATGAGGATGAGGAGTTTTTTCATTTTATAGCGTGATTTTTTTGAATGAATAGGTTTTATAAATTTTTGATTTATTGTTGGTCTCAAAAATGAGGTACGAACTTCATTATGCAGTTATTAGTCGTGAGTCTTTATTAATATGACACATCATTATTTTTTCTGTTCAATTTTTTCTGTTCACGAATAATTTCTAAAACATCATCAAGATTCATCTTGATCATAACCGCAGGAATAAATGTTGGAGTTCCCATAAATCGTCCATTTACTTTCATCCAATTTCTTGCTATAAAGTTTACTTGACTATATATTTCATTGTTATCCTTCAAATCTATTTTGATCATTCTCTGTTTGTTTATAGAGATGATTTTTAGTGTTTTAATGTTTCCCCATCTTATTAAATACCCTCCGCCAACATGAGAATTATTTTTTATTCCATTAGAATTTATTATCAATGCAGGTTTTGAAATAAGGATGTCTGCTAAAATTAGAACACCACCACATCCGAAAAAAACAATTCCTAAATACCCCCAAAAGACTGTTGTTTCAGGAGACATTCTTCGAATTCTGATTTCTTCATTTATAATTAAATAACCAATGTAAACAAATATTAATGAAGCAAGAAAAAGTCCAATTTGCTTCAATTTATTCTTGGGTATTTTTATTTCAATTTGGTTCATCGGTGATGAAGAACTACCTTATAAATCGGCGATTTTTATCATACAAGAAACTATATTTCAAGAAAAGTTCGAATGCTCCGAGGCTTTTGTTTGCTCCGCGGTAGCCAGAAACGGTTGCGTCGTAGCTTAAGCCAATTTGCCATTCGGAGTATCGGAACGAAACAGACGCAATTAATGCATCTTTCCAACGGTGATACAAACCTATGCTGAATGATTTTTCGTCCACAAAAATAGTTCTACGTGATGATTCTTGTAAGAGAAAATCTACACTTGATCCAAACACCATGTTAGTTGAAGGTCCTTGGAAAAAACTGTAAAACTGGGGTGAAAATCCAACATACGATTGACGGAAACGCACTTGCGCGCCAGCATGAAATGTATATCGTCTGTACAAATCTTTGGAACCTGCGTAGAAAAACAAGTTTGGCGTCGTGATGTGATTGACAGCTGCACCCACATGAAACGAAGAGTTTGCATCGCCAAAAGGTTGTTTGAAAAACACGCCACCACCCATGTCTAAAACCGCTGCAGATTCGTCTGCAAATTCACCACTTGGCAATGCTGTATTGAATTCCATACCTGTCCATTGGTTGTTCCAAGTGTAGTTTCCTCCGCGTTTTTGTTGCACAAATCCGGGTTGAATTCCAACTGAAAACAATCCATCATTTTCTGTCATGATAACGTAATTGATGGGAACATATACCGAAGTAGTGGCAATTTTAGCGTTTCCAGTGGCATCGTTGGTGAAATGTATACCAGAACCAAAATAACTGTTTTTCAGTTTTTTCTTGAATAGTTTCATTTCTCCCGAAAAGGAGTTACTTCGAAAAGCTTGCTCCACCGAAGTGAGCCATTGCATGCGGAAATTGGTGAATACTTGTGCATCTTGATTCATCGTTGCCGTGGCAGCAGGATTCAATAAAGATGGGGCAGCACCAAACATGGAATAGTGTTTTTCTTGTTGTGCAAATACAGACATTCCACTACAAGTTAATGCGATGAGTATAAATTTTTTCATGGTTTTGTGAGTTAATGGATAAGTGATACGCTTCCTTTTTTGATATTCGATGATCCATCAATCAGATCGTATTCGAGAACATATGCAAACGTACTTGAGTTGAGTTCTTTTCCTTCAAAAGTTCCATCCCAACCTTCTGCTAAATTGGTGGTTTCAAAAACCAAAGCACCGTAACGGTTGTAAATCATCAAATGAATTCGAACTATTCCAACTCCTTTCACAAACAAAAAGTCGTTCACGCCATCGTTATTAGGAGAAAATGCACTTGGCAAATCAATCACATCTCGGAAGCGGACATTGACAAACACGGTGTCTTCTGTCATACAACCATCCGGTGAAGTGATTTGTGCAAAATAAAAAGTTGGAATCAACGGGTCAACGTGTACGCTGTCACAAGGAAGTGTTTTACAACTTACATTTTCATCTGGAACCCACGAAATGATTCCTCCTGTTCCTTCAGCACCTAATATCGCAACGCCTCCCATGTCGATGGTTGTGTCGCCAAAAGCAGTAATTTCTGGATAAGTTCCCACAGTTATTGTAATCGTTGTCTGATCCGTTCCATATTGGTTCGTAACGGTTAAGGAAACTTCATACGTTCCTGCATCTGGAAAGCAAAGCACTCCTGGATTTTTGTCTGTTGATGAGGTAATACTCGTTCCTTCAAAAGTCCAAGCCCAAGAAGTAGGGGTAAATGTTGACCCATCAACAAAATTGATGCATTCTCCTTCACAAATTTGAGCTGATTGTATTCCAACGGTTGCCTCAGGAACTCCACAGTTTCCAATTGTTAAAGTCAATACAACAGTACTATCGCATCCTGCAACAGTTGTAAATTGTTGTGTATAGGTTCCTGCTTGCGTCAATACTTGAGGACCAAAAGTATAACTCTGTCCTTGACAAATTTGTTGACTTGCAGGGAATGTTCCTGGAACAGTGACATTCAAATTGAGTGTTACTGTACTATCACAACCGGATATCGATGTAAATGTTTCTGTATATTGACCAGACGCAGTCAAAGTTTGACTTCCAAAAGTGTAGGATCCACCTTGACAAATGGATGCGGAAACGGTTTGAGTAATAGCAGCTCCAATCGTAATAGTTGTTCCTGTAACATAACAATCTTGCTGGTAACCAATGTTGTAATTTCCAGGTGTAGAAGCGCCTAAATCAATCACTCCAGTTGCTGGATTGATCACAATTCCTGCAGGTAATGCTCCGTAAGTACCACCTGTCAAAGGTCCTCCATTGATCCAATTGGGGTTGAGTGTTCCACTTGCACAATATGTACCGGGAAAACTTAAGGTTGGTCCAACCAATTCAATGGTCGCTTCCCATCCAGCTGAATTATCATCACTGCCGCAGAAAAAACTAAAAACCAAGGATCCGTCTGCTGCTGTGGATGTTACGACTCCCGGCGAACTTGTTCCAGTAAATGTTCCGTTATTATCAGAATTTGAAACCGTTAATTCATCAGCAACGACAAACAAACTTCCATCATCTAAATTGAATGAAGTAAATGTTACTCGAACACGCGTTCCTGGAACAGAAGGTAGAAACGTTATTTGTCGTGTTGTACCACTTCCTAAAAAAGCACCTGAACCATTGCTGTAATTGGATGCCAATCCTCCATCGTCATAAAAATTTCCCTGACATACAGTCTCTGTTGTTGAAATATCATTATCACCGTTGGCGGGCATATTGTAAACTTGAGTATAACTTGTTCCACTCACAACAAAGATAAAAAGTGAGAGGATGAAAAAAGAGTAATGTTTTTTCATGGGCACTATTTAGATTACGTTTTTCGTTTATTGATACGTGTAAAAGTACAATAAAAATACAAAGAAACAAATATTCCAATTCATTCGAAATCACATAAGAAAAAGAATCGGAATCGGTTTGATTGTTTTGTATTTATTTTGGTAATACTATTCGAAAAGTCGTTCCTTTTCCAACTTCCGACTCTAGGACAAACACTTTTCCTTTGTGGTATTCGTTCACAATGCGTTTTACCAAGGAAAGCCCAAGTCCCCAACCGCGTTTTTTGGTTGTGAATCCTGGCTCAAAAATGGTTTTGAATTGCTTTACAGGAATTCCTTTTCCCGTATCTTGAATGTCGATGTAAATTTGTTTCGTTGCCACTCGAATGTGTACATGAATCGATCCGTGATTTTCCATGGCATCAACCGCATTTTTAACAATGTTTTCAATCACCCATTCCATCAGAGAGGCATTGTGACGCACTAAAATTTGGGGATGGTCGGTTTGAAATTGGATAGAAATTTTTCCAGAAATGCGTGTTCGTAAATAATCAACCACTTGTTCCACTGTTTCTACCAAGTCTTTTTCTTCGAGTTTGGTGTTCGAGCCAATTTTGGAAAAACGATTGGTAACTGTTTCAAGGCGTTTCACGTCTTTCTGCATTTCGGTAACAACCATCGGATCAAGTTCGTAACTAGGTAAAAGTTCTATCCAAGCCATCAAAGATGATAAAGGTGTGCCTAATTGATGTGCTGTTTCTTTTGCCATACCAGCCCAAACTTGATTTTGTTCTGCTTTCCGGAAGGTGCTGAAAATCAAGTAACCAATAAAAATGAACAGCCCGATAATTCCGAATTGGATGTAAGGGAAATACTGCAAACGTTTTAACTCAGGTGAATCGTCGTAAAGCAATAAACTGTCTTCTTCTTCCGCAAATTGAATGGGAATCGGTTGGTTGATTTGCTTGAGTTCTTGAATTAATAAATTGGTGTCCCGTTTGGCAAACTGTTCGGGCGTCATGTTACTTGCCAGAATAGAATCGGATTCTGTTTGAATGAGCACCACAGGAACCATTCCTTCGTTTTCAATCAATTCAGCATTGAAAGATTGAATAAGAGAATCGCGTTCTTTTTCAAGTTTGGTGATTTCTTTTGAATCATCGTAAACGTAGGTCATAAACAATCCTTCGTATACTTCAATCGTGAAAGCGGGATTTTTGTCTTTCCAGATAACCGCTAATTTGCGCAAAGAGTCTTCAAAAAGCCGAGTAATCTCTTTTTTGTTTGCTTGCGGATTTTTGTTTCGAAAGATACTCGTATCAAAATCCAAGTTGATATGACCAGAAATACTGGAATTCTGATCCATCAAAATAACCGGAATATCTTTGTTTTTCTTGATGATTTTTAAAGGAAGCGAATAATCGGGTATGAAATCGCCAGCTATGGGTTTGGATAATTCTTTGGTAGCATCGATCCACATTTCCATTTCTGCTCGTTCTTTGTCGCGCAATTGTGAAAAAGTACGATCGGTCAATTGGGCTAATTCGGCTTTTTTCTTGATGGCATCGGCCCATTGTTTTACTCTGTCTCGTTCACGTTCAGCTACTTTACTCACGATTTCATTTGACACCAACAAAGATGCTCCCACCAAAAGCAGAGCAATCAAGAGCAGGAAAATTTTCCATTTTTGTTTGTTGGAATATAAATTCATCGTTTCGAAGCTACACAAGTCTAACGAAAAAGAAGTCGTTTTGGTGTGTTATTTTTTTTCTCTTTTCCAAAAAGGCTCTTTGTCTTTGTCTTTTTTTCTTGTTTTAATGTCGATGTCTCGGTTGTTAATGATAACAAAACGCAACGAAACAAAAAAGCGATTCATCGTTTTGAAATTGTCTGATGGAGTTAGGAAATGATAGCCCGTTTGAAAATGAAATTGAAACAATTTAAACCCAACAACGGGTGCAATTCCAATTCGATTGTGCGTGAAATCGGTCCGATAAACGAGGTTTCCTCCATACGTAAGTCCAAGTCTGCCAGCTTGATACCAATAGCCAATATCATAACCTAAGACATTGTTGGTGAAGTTGTAATTAAAACCTGTGTGAAGTGCGTGAACTCTCGGATTAGTTAATTTTATTTTTTTGAACTGCATTTCTGCCCCAAATTCAGCAAACCAATATGCACCTCGTTGAACGCCAATGTATGGTCCAGACTTAAAAGAACGAACTTTCAACAAAGGATCTTTGCTTGTCAATTGCCACAAAAGTGGACTTTGCGCATGGGTTTGAAAAATAGTATAAAGTCCAAACAAAACGAAAAGGAGAAGTTTATTTTTCATGTTCGTATTTTTGATAGACATCATACAATTCTTTTCCATCTTGCGCATCAATTCCGAGGCTGTCTGCAATTTCTTTTGCTCGAATGGCTTGGTCAATGGTTAATTTTGTACTATCGCTTGCTAAGGTGTTTTGAATGAAAAGTGTACTTTCTTTCAATGCGGGAATTGTTGTTGTTGAAACGTTTAAAACAGGTTTGTATAAAAGGGATTTTTCTTTGGTTTCTTCTGGAAAGAAATTTCCTTTTTCGTCATAGGATTCGATTAAAACCAAAAACACACTGATGAAATAGGTCATTTTCAATACGGCGAAAACAATTCCAAATACTTTGTTTACAGGGGTTAAATTGGTCACTTTTACCATTTGTTCGACCACTTTTCCTGCAAAATACACCATGGCTCCAATACCTAAAAAGGTAACTGTGAAAGCAATAGGCGAGAGGTATTCGGATTCGAAACCCAAGGAATTGCGCATCCAATTGGCGGTCATGTCAGAAAAATGGATTCCAGCATAAATCCCAACAAGCAAGGCAAGAAGTGTAAATAACTCCATGATGATTCCGTGTTGAAAACCTTTCCAAGCGGCATACCCCAAGGGAATCAGAATTAATATATCAATCATATTCATGCAGTGAAATTACATGTTAATCTGCTAGTCGAGGGCTTGCTTGTTGGATTTTGTACACGGCAACTTGTTAGTTACATATCTTCAAATGCAACCTATTGCAAGCCAAGTACTTCTTGGATGTTGGGCTTGAAATACAAATTAGACTTCAATACTTTTCCATCTTCTCGGTATATCGGCTTTCCATTTTCATCCAATTTACTCATGTTAGATCGTTGAATTTCTGCGAAAACTTCTTCAATTTTATGTTGCAATCCATGGCGAAGAATTGTTCCACAAAGGATATACAGTTGATCCCCCAAAGCATCGGCAATTTCAACTAAGTCACCTTTTTCTGCTGCTTCTAAATATTCCTCGTTTTCTTCACGCATCAATTTGTAGCGAAGTTGTACTTCGTCATGCGTCAATTCAGCAGTGGGTTCGTAGTGGTTTTTAATTCCAAATGCATCGTGAAAAGTTTCGACTGCTCCAATAATTTCTTTGAATTCCATGTTATTTTTTGTTGTTTTCGTTCATAATTCGCGTTTGGTGACGAATGGATTCTTGGTGAATCGCATCCATCATTTTTCGGATGAAAGGCAAAGATAAATTCATTTCCTCTGCTTTTTCTAAGCGCGATGTAATGATTTTTCGCCAGTGATCTTCTTGAAGAATAGTGATGTTGTTTTCTTTTTTGAAATGACCTACTTCTTCACTTAGCGCCATTCGAGCACTTAATAATTCAAATATTCGGTCGTCTAAAATTCCAATTTTTGTTCGTAATTCAAGCATGTTTTCAGCTACCGAATCTTCCATTGTTTTTGAACGAAGAATCAACTGTCCGATCAACCTGTTTAATTCATCCGGATTGATTTGTTGAGCTGCATCCGACCAAGCTTCATCGGGTGTTGGATGAGATTCAATCATCAAGCCATCAAAGCTGAGATCCAGTGCTTTTTGTGATACTTCCAAAAGTAATTTTCGATTTCCTGTAATATGACTTGGATCGCAAATCAATGGAATTTCGGGCATTAATTCGCGCAGTGCAATTGGAATTTCCCAATTAGGGACATTGCGGTATTTGGGGTGTTTGTAGACGGAAAATCCACGGTGAATAGCAACGAGGTCATCGATACCAGCTTTTTGAATGCGTTCAAATGCTCCCAACCAAAGTTGCACATCTGGATTGACCGGGTTTTTGATCATCACAGGGATTTTTGTCCCTTGCAATGCATCCGCAATTTCCTGAACAGCAAAAGGGTTTACGGTTGTTCGAGCACCAATCCATAGTACATCGATGCCCGCTTTTAAGGCTAATTCGGCATGTTTTCCGTTGGCAATTTCAGTCGAAGTTGGAATTCCTACTTGTTTTCCTGCATCAACAAGCCATTTCAACCCAATTTCGCCTACTCCTTCAAATGAATCAGGTCTAGTTCGTGGTTTCCAAATTCCTGCTCGAAGTAAATCAACTTGATTTTTTTCTGCAATCCAAGTTACGGCATGAAAAACCTGTTCTTCTGTCTCAGCGCTACATGGACCTGAAATAAGAAATGGTCTATTGGTTTGATTTTGAATACGGGACGTTAATTTCATGTTTTTATTTTAAACAACAATTTTGTGTGAGAATAGTTAATAATTGATGAATGTTGACAGGGATAAAATTTTTATTTTAAGACTCATCGAACTTTTTCCTTCTTTTTCTCGTATATAATTCGGAATAATTTAGATCGCCTCAAAAGGCTTTTACAATGAGTGTCGTCTGTTCTACTATTGAGCGGACGATTCTTTTTTTACACCGGCAACAAAATCTTTCAAATAAAAAGGTTCAAAATAAGCAACATCTTCCCATTTTTTTGCTTCAAAAGCTTCGAATGCGGGTTGTATTTGTCCGATTGCATTGGATTTTAATTCCGTTTCCCAAATCACAGATCGTTTTTCCCATACAGTTTGCATTTTTGCAACGGCATCTCCAATAGCTACAAAAGGTAGAAACGTTTCGTACGAATGTTCATCCAGTATATCTGCGGATATTTCTTTTGTTTTCTCCCCACTTGGATTGAAAATAGCACTAAAAACTTCCATTCTTCTAGCATCAATCATAGCAAGAATTCGTTGATTTGGATGTTTTTCTTTTGCTTGAAAAAACAATGAAGTGAGTGAATCAATAGCAATCAAGGGAATAGAAAGTGCATAGCACAAACCTTTTGCTGTGGAAACTCCGATACGTAAACCAGTATACGAACCAGGGCCGGAAGAAACAGAAACGGCATCGAGTTCTTTGGGTGTAATGTTATTTTTTGCTAGGATTTCTTCAATCAAAAGTGTTAGTTTTTCACCATGCGCAAATCCATCTTCTTCGACAGATATCGAATCTACAAATTGTCCATTGCCTGAAAGTGCCACCGAACAAACTTTTGTAGCCGTTTCAATGTGCAAAATATAGATCATGCTTCGTTGATTTCTAATTTAAAACCAATTCCGTGAATATTCTGGATATTCACTTGTGAATCTTCAGAAAGGTATTTTCTCAACTTGGTAATGAATACATCCAAACTTCTACCAACAAAATAATCATCTTGTCCCCAAACTGCATTTAAAACCAATTCACGCGCTACTACTTGATTTTTGAACTTGCAAAGCATTTTCAATATTTGAGCTTCTTTTTTGGTTAATGTTTTTTCAAAATTTGCTTGTTTGAGCGTGTAATTTTCGGTGTCAAATACATACGATCCAATGGACAAAACAGTATCTTCTTTTTCATCAATCAATATATTTACACGTTTTAAAAGCGCTTTTATTCGAACGTTTAGTTCCTCAAAACTGAAGGGTTTCGTTAAATAATCATCTCCACCTGCATCAAATCCGGCTACTTTATCTTCCGTCATGGATTTGGCAGTGAGAAACAAAATGGGAACATCTTTGTCTATTTTTCGAATATCTTGAGCAAGAGAAAAACCATCTTTTTTAGGCATCATCACATCGAAAATACACAAATGGTATTTGTTTTCATTAAATCGTTGATAGGCATCTACTCCATTGGTAGCGAGTGAAACATGATATCCTTCCGATTTCAATTGATCTGAAACAACAAAGCCTAAGTTGGTATCGTCTTCGGCTAAAAGTATTCTTGCTTTCATGTATTTTATTTTCTAGATTTCGAAAATACAAATAAATCTCTTTGCTTGTTAAAGGGATCATGTTTGTTGAAGTGTATTAAAAGAACAAGAGCTTTAAACTGGCGTCTAAAGCTCTTGCTACACTAATCAACCTAACCTACTACTAC
>CAYRMV010000028.1:0-29106 GCA_964425255.1 uncultured Flavobacteriales bacterium | reverse complement strand
ACCAATACTCAAACGCTGTTTCATCCCTAAGGAATAGCGTTTTACCGTTTTACTTGCAGCATCTTCCAATCCAACAATCTTCAGTACTTCTTGGATTCGTGCTTGTCCAACTTGGTAATATCGAGCAAAAATGTCTAAATTTTCGAGACCTGTCAAATGATTATACAAGGCAGGAGATTCGATCATCGAACCAATTTTACGGTAAATAGAAACCGAATTCCGTGTGATTTCTTCTCCATCTACTTTGATCGTTCCTGAATTGGCTTTTATCAAATTCAAAACCAAACGTATAATGGTTGTTTTACCCGATCCATTCGGACCTAAAAAACCATAAACAGATCCTTTTGGTACCTGTAAGGAAACGTCCTGAATAATTGGTTCTCGCTTGTTATACGAAAACGAAAGATGTTGAATTTCTATCATACATAAAGGTAAAAAGAACAAATTTTGAGTAAATCAAATGTAACTAAATTTGACTGACGCAACAGATGAATTCAACAAACGGTTAAAAAAGAGGTTAATTGGTTGAATGGAAAAAGAAATGTTAAAATCACATCTTTCCCATGGGAGTTTGAGTAGCGCGTCGGCCATCACATTTTCGACTGCTATTTTTAGATGTTCCGCAGGAAGTCATCAGCATTCCTGTTAATATTGAACAAAGTGCGAAATAAAGAAATGGCTTTTTCATCTTATTTTGAGTTGATTACTTCTTTAACGTAAAAATTGATTTTTTGGTACACGAAAATGGACAATTAAAATCAATTGGTAAACTACTTCCCTATTTTTGGGAGCATCTTTTCTATTTCATTCGCAAGTTGCAAAATGGATTCATCCGAATTATGAAGATGCAAACAAATACGCAAGCGTTCTGACCCCTCTGCTACCGTTGGACTGAGAATTGGCTTTACTGCAAAACCCTGTTCTTGAAGTAAAGTTGCACTTTTCCAACATGCTTCTACTCCTGAAATAGGAATTATTTGAATCGGTGAACGTGCATCACTCAAGCATTTTACCAAAGGGACGGATGAGCGGAAAAGCTGAACTTTTTGTTGAAGTTGGATCTGCTTTTTTTCTTCTGCTACTTGCTGAACTTGCTGCTGAATATGTTCATATTGTTCAGATGGCAAAGCAGTAGTATAGATAAACGAGCGCGAAAAATTGATCAAAAACTGAATCAACTCACTCGAACCTAAAATCGCTGCGCCATGAGTACCATATGCTTTTCCGAAGGTAATTAAACGAGCAAAAATGCGCGAACTGATTTCAAATTCGGCACAAAGGCCTTTTCCATCTTGACCAAAAATTCCACCTGAATGGGCTTCATCCACAATCAATAAGGCTTGGAATTTATCGCACAAGTTGATAATGTCAACCAAAGGAGCGAAGTCGCCGTCCATCGAATAAAGCGATTCAACCACCACAAAAATACTTCCTTCTGCTTTTTCTAACAGACGATGTAAATCTTCTAAGTCATTGTGGCGAAACGAAAATGCTTTTGCCTGACTCAAACGAATTCCATCGCGAGCCGATGCATGAACCAACGAATCAAACAAAATCGTGTCTCCCCGTTGTGGTACAGAACTCAATAAACCCACATTGGCATCATAGCCAGAATTGAACACGAGTGCTGCTTCCGATTCAAAAAATTCAGCTAAAAATCGCTCCGTATTTTCTGCTGTTTCTGAATTTCCAGAAAGCAAACGGGAACCTGTACTACCAGAAAAAGATTGATTTACTCGCTTAGGTTGTGCCATCGAGAGGTAATCGTTGGAATAAAAATCGGCCAAGGATGATAACAAAGAAAGGGAGCGTAAACTCCCTTCTTCCTTTCGTTTTATTAATTTTCGCTGAAAAGCGTGCATGTCTTAAGCGATTGTTGTCACTTTTCTTGGTTCAAATCCAGCTGTTTTGGCATCTTCTAATTGCTTAGCGCGTGCAGCTTCTTTGGCTTTCCGTTCCTCCAAAATAGCATCTGGTTTTGTTTCTGGTTTTTCACCATCGGCAAATGCTTCTTTCGGGATCAAACCTAAAATTTCAAACATTTGTTTGTCTTCATTAAACTCAGGATTCGGTGTTGTCAATAGTTTATCACCCGCAAAAATCGAACCTGCTCCAGCCATAAAACACATTGCTTGTGCTTCCATCGACATTTTTGTTCTACCAGCAGACAAACGTACTACCGATTGAGGAAAAGCAATGCGCGTTGTTGCCACCATGCGAATCATTTCCCATTGTTCAATTGGTTTTTGATCCTCCAAAGGAGTTCCATCCACTGCCACAAGAGCATTGATCGGAATAGAATCTGGTGGCGTTTCCATTTCCATGTAGCTCATCAACAAACCAATGCGATCTTCCACTGCTTCACCCATACCAATGATTCCGCCTGAACAAACCGTAATTCCAGCTTTTCGAGCATTTTCAATCGTATTTAAGCGATCTTCGTATTCACGTGTTGAGATAATATCTTTGTAAAATTCTTTCGAAGAATCTAAGTTGTGGTTGTATGCAAACAAACCTGCATTCTTAAGTCGAACAGCTTGATTTTCACTCAACATACCAAGTGTGCAACACACTTCCATATCCAAATCGTTTACTGCTTGAACCATTTCCACGACCGAATCAAAATCTTTGTTATCGCGCACTTCACGCCAAGCAGCTCCCATACACAAACGCGATGATCCATTTGCTTTTGCGTTTTTTGCTTGTTCAATCACAGATTCTACCGTCATTAACTTGTGTGCTTCCACATCTGTGTGATAACGAGCAGCCTGCGGACAATAGCCACAATCTTCAGGACATCCACCGGTCTTGATACTCAACAAAGAAGACATTTGTACTTCACGTGGATTGTGAAATTGACGGTGAATCGTTGCTGCTTCAAACACCAATTCCAATAAGGGTTTGTTGTAAAGTTCGAGTAATTGTTCCTTGGTTGAATATGCTGGATTTACTTTCATCACATCTTTAGTTTGAGTGCAAATATACAGATAAAGGTCAAAACGGAAAAACCATCCATATACTTCTCACACTGTTTATCCATTCTGATAAAAATTTTTCAAAAGATACCTCGGTACCTTGAAAGCATGTATTTTTGTTGGCATTGTATGAAATTCATCAGAGAAATTAGAGTCGGATTAACAAGTTATTGGAAAGCTATTCTCTTCCTAAAGGAGAAAAAAATGCTTTGGATCATCAGTATTCCGGCTATTCTGATGTTGGGAATTTACCAAATCGGAAGTACATTTAAAGGACACGTTGTTTATAGCCAACCGCATTCAATGAACGACATTGTTTGGTTTACGATTCAATTGTTGGGCGAAATTACTTTGGGTTTAATGCTAATGAAATTTAGTAAATACTTGGTTGTCATTTTACTTTCACCACTTTTGGCCTATTTATCTCAGAAAACAGAATTTGAATTAACACACGAAAAAGCATCTTACAGTTTTGCCCAATTTGTTTCAGACGTAAAAAGGGCAATGCGATTAGCACTAAGAAATCTTTTTTGGCTTTATGGACTTTTGCTTGTCGTTTATGGATTTTCTTTTGCCATTTCAGGTAAAACTTCTCATTGGATAGCACTCATTATTGCCTTCGTAATCTGCGCCTACTACTACGGATTCAGTTTTATTGATTATGTGAGTGAACGGAAATTACTCACCGTTGATGAAAGTATTCTCTATGTGCGGAAGCATCGCGTGCTAGCAATCACCATTGGAAGTTTTTACTCGATGATGATTTTGATGCCCGTTAATTTGGTCTATCTGTTTGATTGGTCCTCTTTCCATAAAGAACCGATGGGAATGATCAGTCATTTTGTTGTTCATTTTACCCTTTGGGTTTGTGCATCTGCGGCACCAGTTTTAGCAAGTGTTTCAGCAACTTTCGCTGTACATGAAATGGAAAAATAAAAAAAAATATGTACGTTTGCTTAATTAATTTACGTTCTTAGGTTTATATGCTATATAAGAAAAAACTCTCTAACAGTATGTTGGATAAAGGTAGAACGAAAAAATACACGTTATAAACATAGATAAAAGTAACTCTTATGAAATACATCCTACTCGTGCTTGGTGTTTGCCTTTTTAATGTGAAATTAATTGCTTCAACGGCAGTTACTCCTCCTGATACAACAACCAATCTGACAGATAAAACGGCTGCCTTGCTAATCATTGAAGAAGCGAAAAAATTTTACAACGAAGGAAAAGTAAGAGAAGCTTTGATCAAGTTCAAACAAGCTGCTATCAAAGATCCGAATTCTTGGAGACCTCCTTATTGGATTTCCAACTGTCATTATAAAATGGACAATTACGGTTTTTGTTTGCAATATGCGAAACAAGCCGTAGACAAAGGTTCAGAGGACAAAGATATTTTTGAACTTTTAGGTAGAAGTTACCACCGATTAAATAATCTAGATTCTGCTATCTACTATTATCAGCAAGCATTAAATGTTCTTTCTCCAGCAAAAATCAAAGAATTACGCGTTAATGAAAAAATAGCTGAATGTGAATTTGCTAAACAAACCCATACACAACGGTTTGCATTCATGCGTCAGTCGATGGTAGGTGATGTCAATTCTGGCTACAACGATTATTCTCCGATTTTCCTAAATAACGGGAAAGAAATGTATTTCACATCACGCAGAAACAATACAACCGGAGGTGGAATTAACCCCGATGATGAATTGTATTTTGAAGACATCTATCATGCTGTTTGGAACGAAGAAATGCAAGAATGGGATAGTATTTCCAATCAACTTGGTAAACTAAATTCAATATACTTCGAATCTATATCGCATATTTCGTCGGATGGATTACGCGGATTTATCACACTAAATTCTCCCGAAGCAACAAATGGTTCTGATATTGCAGAAATCGAATTTACGGACAAAGGAAATTGGAATAAACCAAAAGTAATAAAAAACAAAAAATTAAATACATCCTATTACGAAGGTAATGCCACTGTGACAGAAGACGGAAACACCATGTATTTTGTTTCGGACAGAAATGGATTAAAAAAAGGATCAGACATTTACATGGTACAGCGTGTAGGAAAATCATGGGGAATTCCTGTTGCCTTATCTGACACGGTCAATACAACTGAAAATGAAACAACTCCATTTATCACACCAGATGGTAGATATCTTTTCTTTAGTTCAGAAGGTCATTTAGGAATGGGTGGATACGACGTATATGTTTCAGAAAACTTAGGAAATAACAAGTGGTCTAAACCGGTTAATTTGGGTGGCGCTATCAATACAGTCAACAACGATTTATTTTTTCGTTTTTATCCAGATTGGAAAAAAGGATATGTAGTCGGTTTCACGCTCTCAGGTCAAAAAGCAAGTTTGGATTTATACGAATTTCCTTATGAACGGGAACTAATTCCATTAGAAAAATAACATTTTAATCCTTGTTTTAAACTAAAAAAAACAAGGATTTTTTTTGACAATTTATTTAGTCGAGTGAAAGGTATCTTTTATCCTGAAAAGAGGTTCATTTGTCAAAATTAATAGTATGCACAACATAATAAAATGTAGCTTTGATTTGGGGAAATTCAAATGCGAGCTGTATGTTAATGATCAAACTATCACTGTCATTTATTCTTTTATCATTTTCAATTTTCAGCCAAACACAATATGGTCCTAACAACCCAGCAGCAGGTGGAAACAATACATCTGTCGGAACTCAAAGCTGGACCAACCCTGGGAATGTCGTTTCTTCAAACAATGTTAGATCATCAAATAACTTAGCGGGCATTACTCATCATCAAACAGCAACCAATTTTGGATTTGCTATCCCCAGTCCGGCAAACATCAATGGAATCCGAATGTCCGTTGAAAGAAACCACCAACCTCCAGCTGTAGCAGCATTATCTGGAAGCGGTGCTTGGACAAGTCATTTAACCGAGGGAACGGGTTCACCCTTGACATTTACCAGATCAACAACGAATATTCCTAACGGAACTGATAGATGTTTGGTTTTTGTTTGGATGTTAGAAAATGGCAATGGTACAAGAGACTTAACAGCAGTTTCATACGGAGGCCAAGCCATGACACAAGTTGTTGAGCGTTTCGAAGGTGCAAATCAGAGTAGTGGATTTAGTGGGCGGATAGAAATATGGATTTTACTAGAGGCGGGTATAGCTGCTGCAAATGCCGCGAACAATCGAAATTTTCAGGTAACTTTTTCAGGTCCTACGGGATTCACTGAATATTGTCATGCATTTTCCTCTGGAGCCTATGAAAATGTGGACCAAACAAATCCTAACTTGGCAGGAAATTTTATCACTTCAAGCGCACCAGGTTCAACAACCACTTGGCAGCTAGGGAATAATTTAAGTGTGTTAACCCAAGGAATGGCTTTAAATTTTACACTTGCAGGACACAATGGAACAATGACGATAAACAGTGCCTACACGGAAGTTACCGACGAAACCTTTTTTAATACAGGCTTTGCGGGTACAGGTGCTTCCATGCAAATAGCACAGAAAGCTATAACGGCAGACGGAACCGAAAGACCGACTGTTTCATACACATCGACAAGTGCTTCGAATACGATTAGTCGACATGCCATGATTGGACTATTCCTTCCTCCCGCTCCTGCATTCGACAATTCAATCCGTTTGATAAAAGGGGGAACAATTGTCGGAAATAATCTTGCCAACACAACAACAAGATGGCCCTACAATGATGCTAGTGTGAACTACGGAGGTGCAGCAAATTTATGGGGAACAACATGGACTTTAGCAGATATAAATGCCACTAATTTTGGTGGAGCTGTCTCTGCAACGATACAACAAGGAACTGCTAATATAGACCATATTGCGATGACCGTTTGGGCAACCAGTACGCTACCTGTAGAATTACTTGACTTTTCAGGTATCACATTCAAAAATTATAATCAATTGAATTGGATGACTGCAAGCGAAATCAACAATGCTTATTTTGAAATCCAAAGTAGCATCGATGGAATTCACTTTAATCCAATTGGAACAGTAGCTGGAAACGGAAATTCATCGATTGCACATACTTATTCGTTTGATGATACCAATCCGAGAGGAAACGATACTTATTACAGATTAAAGCAAGTAGACTTGAATGGTGATTTTGAATACTCACCAATTATCCTATTATCCAAGGAATCGAGTGATGAAATAAGTATTTTCCCAAATCCCAATGAAGGTGCTTTTCAGATTTACAACTTAGAAAACAAAATAGGTACAATCGACATTTATTCAAGCGAATTGAAGTTTATGAAACAAGTATCAATCAATGCTGAAAGCGATCCAATTATCCACATCGAAGATCTTTCGAATGCAAGTTATTATTTGTTTGTTCACGAAAAAACGGGTACTAAAATCATAAAAGTTTATAAAGCAACTAAATAATTTTTATTTTCTAAACAGTCACAAAAAACTCATATACTGATAATTAAATCATTTTCTGCTTCAATAAATTTCTTCCTTACTTCTTTTTAACATTTTAGAAACAACTTTTCGTTTGTTCAATCGTTAGCTTTGTTAACTAATTTCAGGGTAACTATTTTATCATGTTAGCAAAAGAAGAATTAATTGAACAAATGCCTTTGGGAAAAGTCTTTGGTTTTCTGACAAAACAATATGTCGGATTTTTGACCAAAAGACTATCACATTTACCAATCGATCGGTATTTCCATCCATTTGAAGTTATCGGAACTTTTTCAGGAGAAATCAGCCAACAACAACTTGCTGACATCCTTCTAACGGACAAAGTAACGGTAGTTCGAATTGTAGATGGATTAACAAAAGCGGGAGTAATCCAACGGAATGAAAATCCCGATGATAGAAGGCAACATTTATTGGCACTAACCCAACTTGGTCAAGAGATTTTACCCGAAGTGAAACAAGCTTTTATCGATACCGACGAAGCATTTTTAAATTTCATCAATCCATCTTGCCGAGAAGACCTTAAAAAAGAATTAAAATCACTTTGCAATCATGTGATGGATTTACCTGTTGAAGAACTCGAATTATACATAAGAAAGAACAATGATCATGAATAAATTAACCCTTTCATTTTACCTCATCTCTGGTTTGGTACTTACAGCTTGTGGAGGAAAAGACGAAATTGCAACTGGAAAACCTGCTATGGCGGCTCCTATAGTGGATGTTCAAGTACTTAAGCCACAAGAAATCGATCGAAAAATTCAAATTCCAGGAACAATTCTTCCAAGTGAAGATGTAATTATTTTTCCTGAAATCAGTGGTCGAGTTCAAAAAATCGCTTTTCAAGAAGGTCAACGAGTTTCGAAAGGAGCCTTATTGGTTGTAATCGATACAGACATTCTCAAAGCGCAACGCAAACAAGTTCAAGTCGAATTTGATTTAGCGAAAAAAGACGAAGCGCGTAAAAAGAAATTACTTCTTGGAAAAGGAATTAGCGAAGAAGAATATGAAAAATCAGCTTCTGCCCTAGCATCCATTCAAGCGCAATTGGATTTGTTGCAAGTACAGATTTCAAAAGGTGAAATTCGTGCACCATTTAGCGGAAGAATTGGTTTACGCCGCATCAGTGAAGGTGCATACATTACACCAACTTCGCAAATCACTTCCTTGGTGGCAGACAACGCAGTCAAAGTTGAATTTGCTATTGCTGAACGTTATGCATCTCAAGTAAAAATCGGACAAACGATCTCGTTTCAGCTTGACAACGGCTCTAAAACGTACGATGGAAAAGTTTATGCATTCGAGTCATTTGTTGACAAGGGAACACGCATGTTAACTCTACGTGCACAATTGAACAACGATGGAAAATTATTTCCAGGAGCATTTGTGTCCATTTCGTATGATTTAGGAAAAGAATCGGATGCTTTCATGGTTCCTTCGGTTTCGATAGTACCTGTTTTAAAAGGGCAAATTGTTTATGCAGCAAGACAAGGCAAAGTGGTTGAAGTACCCGTTCAATTAGGAATTCGAACAGCTGACGAAGTTCAAATTATCGGTGAACTTCAAAGTGGCGATCAAATTTTAACATCCGGTTTGCTTGCCGTAAAACCAGGAATGCCAGTAAAAATCAAAACAAAATAACATGAATATTGCCTCGTTAAGTATCAATCGCCCGGTGCTCGCGACAGTAATGTCGATCATTGTTGTCTTGTTTGGTGTCATCGGATTTAATTACCTCGGAGTTCGCGAATTTCCTTCGGTAGATCCACCCATCATCACAGTAACTACCAATTATGCTGGTGCAAACGCCGATGTCATCGAATCCCAGATCACCGAACCATTGGAAGAATCGATCAACTCTGTAGCTGGTATTCGCACACTTAGTTCTGTGAGTAGTGACGGACGAAGCACCATTACCGTGGAGTTCGATTTAAGTATGGACCTCGATGCAGCAGCCAATGATGTACGCGACAAAGTATCTGGCGCTGTGCGAAATCTCCCACAAGATGCTGACCCACCGATTGTTGCTAAATCGGACGCCAATTCAGAAGCCATCTTCTCGTTGACAGTTCAAAGTGAGAAAATGACTCTTTTGGAATTGACTGATTTGGGAAACAATGTCTTCAAAGAACGTTTACAAACCATCAAAGGGGTTTCCGAAATTCGCATTTGGGGAGAGAAAAAATACTCCATGAAATTCAACTTGGATCCAGAAAAAATGGCTGGTTACGGTTTAACAGCATTGGATGTTCGAAATTCGCTTTTAGCTCAAAATGTAGAACTTCCATCGGGAAGAATTGAAGGAAATGACGTCGAATTAATGCTTCGCACTTTTGGACGATTAACAACAGAAGAAGAATTTAACAAGTTAATCATTTCGCAATCCGGTGATCAAATCATTCGACTGAAAGATGTTGGAGAAGCCAAACTTTTGCCGTTAAACGAACGTACCTTACTTCGAGGAAACCACGGTGTCCCTATGATCGGAATAGCTGTGAATCCGCAACCTGGAGCAAATTACATCGAAATTGTGGATGAAATCTACAAAAAAGTAGAGCAAATTAAAAAAGAACTTCCTGAAGGAATTACCTTAGGAGTTGCTTTGGATTCCACACAAAACATCCGTAAATCCATCACAGAGGTAGAAGAAACTATTTTCATTGCCTTTGGATTGGTTGTTTTAATCATATTCTTATTTCTTCGCGATTGGCGTACTACTTTGATTCCCATCATTGCCATTCCCATTTCTTTGATCGGAACCTTTTTCATCATGTATATTTCCGATTTCTCGATCAATATCTTGACTTTACTCGGAATTGTTTTAGCTACTGGTCTCGTGGTCGATGATGCCATTGTTGTGATGGAAAATATCTACACCCGCGTGGAAGAAGGAGAAGAACCCAAAGAAGCAGCTCACAAAGGTTCGAAAGAAATTTTATTTGCAATCATTTCCACAACGATTACATTAACAGCCGTTTTCTTACCCGTGATTTTCTTGGAAGGATTGACAGGACGCTTGTTCCGCGAGTTTGGAATTGTTGTCGCAGGATCTGTCATTATCTCCGCATTCATTTCATTGACCTTGACTCCTATGATGAGTTCTCGTTTGTTGAAACGAAAAGAAAAACACTCCCGTTTCTACAATTGGTCAGAGAAATACCTCAACGGAATGATGGTAGGTTACGAAAAAACGCTCGTAAAATTCATGAAACGACCATGGTTGGCTCTGGTTTTGATGGTTGCATCGTTTGGACTAATTATCTATACAGGAATGAATTTACAATCCGAATTAGCTCCTTTGGAAGACAAAAGTCGTTTGCAAATTATTTCCACCGCACCTGAGGGAACATCCTTTGATCGCATGGATCAACACCAGCAACAAATTTTGAATTTGGTCGACACCATGCCTGAGACAAAATCCATGTTGGGAGTTACTTCCCCTGGCTTTGGAGCATCGATTTCGACTAACAAAGGTTTTGTTCGAATGAACTTGGTTGAACCCTCAAAAAGAACAAAATCACAGCAAGAAATTGCCGATGAGCTCAATGGGAAATTACGTGAATACAATTTTGCTCGTTCGATCATTGTGCAAGAACAAACCATCGGAGGAGGTCGAAATGCAGGCCTACCTGTTCAATTTGTGATTCAAGCGCCAACGCTAGAAAAAATGAAGGAAGTTTTGCCCCAATTCATGGCGGAAGTTGCACAAAATTCAACGTTTCGAATTGTGGATGTCGATTTAAAATTCAACAAACCTGAAATTCAAATTGACATCAAACGTGACAAAGCACAAGCCATGGGGATTTCTGTAAAAGACATCGCCGAAACCATGCAATTGTATTTCTCAGGTCAACGTTTTGGCTATTTCATCATGGACGGAAAACAATACGAAGTTATTGGTCAGGCGAAAAGAGACAAGCGCGACGACCCTACTGATTTGCGCGAAATTCATGTTCGTTCAGCAAACGGAAATTTAGTTCCTCTCGATAATTTAGTGGAATTGCGTTATGAATCCAGTCCCCCCCAATTGTTTCGCTACAACCGTTATGTTTCAGCGACCGTTTCTGGAGATCCCGCATTAGGGAAAACCATCGGTGACGGAATCAGTGTCATGAACGAAGCGGCGGAGAAAACGCTTCCCGAAGATTTCACCACCAGTTTAGCTGGAACATCCAAGGAATTTTCAGAAAGTGGAAACAGTTTAATTTTCGCATTTTTATTGGCATTGGTCTTGGTTTACTTGGTTTTAGCTGCACAATTTGAAAGCTTTTTAGATCCATTAATTATCATGCTTACCGTTCCTCTTGCGCTTGCAGGTGCATTGGTTTCTTTGTGGATTACAGATCAAACTCTGAATATTTTCTCAGAAATCGGTATCATCGTATTGATTGGATTGGTGACCAAAAACGGAATTTTGATCGTTGAATTTGCGAATCAACGTAAAAAAGATGGTTTAACTATTCGGGAAGCGATCATAGATGCGTCAGCAAAACGATTCAGACCTATTTTAATGACTTCCTTGGCAACCATTTTGGGTGCACTTCCCATCGCACTTGCATTGGGGGATGCTTCCACGAGCCGGATTCCAATGGGAATTTCAATCATTGGTGGACTTACATTCTCATTGATTCTGACTTTGTATGTCATACCTGGATTATACATCTTTTTAACTTCAAAAAAATGAATTTAAAGCACATCTTTTTCAGTTTACTTGTCGTTTCTTCTTTTGGAGTAAAGGCACAAGAAACCTATACTTTGGAACGCTTTTTGACCGAAATGTTGGAAAAAGATTTTGGCATTATTTTACTTCGAAATGATGTAAAAATCGCTGAAAACAACAACAATCCCGGTGCTGCTGGTTACCTTCCAAGTGTGGCACTAACTGCTGATCAAAACTGGAGTAGCAACAATACGCGCCAAGAATTTTTCAGTGGTCAGGTCAATGAAGCGGACGCAGCCAAAAACACCTCTACCAATGTCGCCCTTCGTTTAAATTGGACCATTTTTGATGGTTTTCGCATGTTTGCTACTGATAAGCGTTTAGACTTATTACAAAGCATTTCAACAACGGAATTAACTGCCGAAATGGAAATGAAAATTTACCAAGCATCTGCTTTGTTTTTCACCTATTTGCAACAAGTTAAAATGCGTGATGTCTACCGCGAGGCATTGGATGTTTCACGAAGTCGGTTCAACCAAACTTTGTTAAAACGCAACAACGGTGCTGCTTCTGAAATTCAATTGATTCAAGCTCGTTTGGATTTAACAGCTGATAGTTCTGCTTTTTTAGCCAATGAACGTTCGTTGCAAAACTTACAAGCTGACATGAATCGATTTTTAGCTAGAGACATTCTCACTCCCTTTCAAGTTACAGGTGAATTAAATTTGAATTCGACCTTGACATGGGAAAAATATTGGCAAAGTGCTTCGGAGCAAAACACCTCTATCCTATTGGCAAAATCCAATTTGGCTGTTCGCGATTTAGAACGAAAAGAACTTCAATCGTTTTTCTTTCCACAAATTGCTTTGTATGGACAATATGTGTTTGGTCGCTCCCAAAACGAAGTCGGAATTTTGAATTCAAACCGAACATTGGGTCCCGGTGCTGGAATCACCTTGCAATGGAATATTTTGGATCGACTATCGACTTATACAGCATTAAAAAACAATCAATTACAACAAGAATCAGCTGAGATTCAACTTCAAAATCAGTCCAATTTACTTCAAACAGAATTGCGAAAAGCATGGAACGAATACAGTTGGGCTGTTCAAAATGTAGCCTTGGAGCAACAAAATATTTCGGAAAGCGAGTCTACAGTGGCAATCTATCAAGATGCATTTCAAAACGGAAGTATAACCGCACTTGAATTACGCGAAATTCAATTTAGTGTGGTGCAAGCCAAAAGTCGTTTGATCCAGGCTGAACTCGCATTAAAAACCGCGGAATTAAATCTTTCTTTGTTAAATGGTGATTTCAAAAAGTTAATTCCATAGAATTTTTCATATCTTTCGACCAAAATACGTTAAGATGAAGCCCGAAGAAAACTACAAAGAACTCAATCGACAAGCTTGGAATCAACGAACAGAAGTTCATGTTGGATCAAAGTTTTATGACGTTGAGCAATTTTTGGCTGGTTCCAATTGCCTTCAAGAAATTGAATTGCCCTTGTTGGGGGATCTTTCAGGAAAGAGCGTGCTTCATCTTCAATGTCACTTCGGTTTAGACAGTCTGTCGCTAGCTCGCATGGATGCAAAAGTAACAGGAATCGATTTATCGGACAAAGCCATACAACATGCCATTGAAATCAATCAAAAAGCAGGGTTAAATGCCCAATTTTATTGTGGAGATGTGTATGATACTCCACAACTCATTTCCGAAAAATTCGACATTGTTTTCACCAGTTATGGTGTGATTGGTTGGCTTCCCGACATGGATCGTTGGGCACAAACGATTGTTGAAATGCTCAAACCCGGTGGAAAATTGATATTTGCAGAGTTTCATCCCGTGGTTTGGATGATGGATTACGATTTTAAACACATCGGATACAGCTATTTCAATGAGAAAGCAATCATCGAAGAAAACGAAGGAACCTATACCGATCGTGAAGCGAACATTCAATACACCGATGTGAGTTGGAATCATGGTCTTGCAGAAGTAATTCAAGCATTGATTTCCGCAGGATTGATGGTGGAAAATTTCCAAGAATATGATTTTTCACCGTACAATTGTTTCAATAACACCATTGAAATCAGTCCAAATCGATACCAAATTCAAGGACTTGAAGGAAAACTGCCGCTTGTATATAGTTTGGTTTGCTTGAAAAAGTAAATTCGATTTTTTTTGACATCTTAAGAAAGAGTAAGTCAAACTGGATGGAGATAAATTCTCGTTGGAAATGGTAGTCAAATAAATTTTTTGAAGCACAACTCGCAATACAGAGTTAGACCTATAAACCTGAGATTCTTCAAACGTTAACAAACCCAAATAATTCCAGCAAAAAGCCCAAGTTTTGTACCTTTGTGGCTCAAATGCGCGTTATGAAATTTGGATTGATTGTCATTTTTTTCGTATTTATCCCTTTTGCATGGAGTCAAAACAAAGGGGAAAATAAACTGTATCAGACTTTTTCAGATATTCACTTACTGATTGATACAAATACCTTTACAAGCAAAAAAAACACCTTCATCGTTCGACAAGAACCTCACTTAGCTTTTGCTTTTTCAAACGATAATTCCATGGTTGAATTGCGCTTTTTTCCTGTTAATCCATCTGCCAATCAATCTGCAAATTGGTCATTGTTACCATCCGAAGAGTTCCAAATTGTCGATTCCTTGCGTTGGATTAATAAAAGCTATTTCCGAGCAAAAATTCAATTCAAATCCTTAACAAAATCGGATTTCACTTCGCTAATCATTCAAGAAATCACATCCCTTGAAACAGCTTACCACGAAATAAAATTATTTCCATTTACGGAAACAAAAGCAGTAATTTACAACGATCAAGACGAATTATACATTGGCGAAGAAAAACGATTTGAACTAGTAACCAACCAAATAGCCAATCTTCAACTCAATGGCGAATGGCAAAAACAAGGCGACTTTGAGTTTCGCTTGTTGGAACGAAATGGAATCGCTTTTTTAATTCTTGTGCCTTTATCGCTTGGAAACAAAACGTTTACTTTGCAACTAGAAACCAAAAAACCGTTTCTTTCAGGCGAAAAAATCAGTTATCGACTTCCTAAAATTCAGCTGAATTTTGCTGTCAAAGGTTCTCGTTTGAGTTTCTTAAAAATGGATAAACGCGAAATTGTCAAAGAAGGAAACTACCAAGAAGGGATTGAAATTCAAATCGATAACAACCGAAATCTACAAATCAATAAAACCTATCGACTCGAAGATCGTGAGGAAAAAGGCGGACCACTCGTAGCTGAATTATATACCGTTCGAAAAATGAGCAACGACCGTGTACTTTGTTTGATTCGTCCGTATCAATTACACAACAATCGAAATGGCTATTTATTCATCAAAGACAACGATATTCCACTGTTTATCACCAATGTTGATATTCTTCCAGAGCTGAAAATCTCAAAAGTCAGCATCTTACGCGAAGGGAAAAATTGGTCGACGGATGTGAGTGTCTATCCGGGAGAAACCATCGATGTGAAAATCGAAGGAGAAGGAATGAATCGCGGACGTTTTCAATTTGAAGATGCGCAATGGATGCTTTATGATTCAGCGACGAGCAATGATCGCGTGGCAAATTATAAGCTCAAAATCCCGTTGGATATCAAAAAACGAACCATCGAATTGTATCAAGCTGGTCGAAAAATGGGTACATATCTCCAAGTGGTCGAGTACCAAAAACCCAAAGTACTGGATTTTGTTTTGGTCAATTACGGCGATGGTCCCAAACGAGCAAATTCACTTACTCAGCCCGTTTTATATGGCAATACGATCAAAGACATTGTGTTTAGTTTTGATCCAACCGCGATTGATGACGCCACGCATTTGAACGGAAAACAATTTTTAGAAGTCGATATTCGTATCACAGGGCCAAAAGGAGAATTAATTGAAATTCAACGTATTGAATACTTAGAAATTTGTCCTGGAGAAACTTCTCCCCGCTTTGCGTTTTATGAAAATGGCAATTGCAACAAACAAGATATTTCTCTGAATGCCATTCTTTCTCGTAAAACATATAGTTTGGATCATTGGTCAAAAATCGAATTGACCATCCGACACAAGCGAGACAAATATGCTTCCCAAGGATTTTCACAAAAAATCGATATTTACTTACAGCGCTTGAGTACCTTTGACGTAGAAGTTTCCTTTCCTGCCGGTTTGGTTGTCAAGAAAGTTGGAGTCGATGGTTTTCCAGGTTTGGGTGGGATTTCCTTGGCAATGATTGCTCAATTTTCATTCTACGAAAAAGACAAAATCCGACGACTTCGCCCCTACAAAATCGGAGCGGGATTTTTGGCTCAAAATGCATTCAACTTCAATCCGGATGTACAAGATCGCGATTTAGGAATTGTGGTTTTAGGTTCGGTATATCCAACCCGAAAAGACACCAAATTGAGTTTTCCACTTTACGGAGGATTTGGCTACTTTTTGAATCAGGATAAATTTTTCTTTTTGATTGGACCCGGAATTCGGATTAATTTCTAAACCTGAGTTAGAATAATTAAAACCCAGAAAACAAGTCCATTCTTGGTTCGAGTGATTTTGCCACTAATCGGTGATTGATTTCGAAATCTTGTTTTCCCAAAAGCCAATCTTGTTCATTTTTTTCAGTGAGAATAATCGGCATACGCTTTTTGGAATTGTGAATTTGAGCCATCAATTCATTGGCTTGTGTTGTTAAAATCGTGTAAGTATTCACTTCACTTCCATCAGTTGGATTACGCCAAGTACTCCACAAACCAGCAAAAGCAAAAAGAGCATCTTGTTCGATTCCGATGAGAAATTTTTCTTTTTGTTTTCCTTTAGAATCATGGTGTTTCCATTCGTAAAATCCATTGGCAAGCACCAAACAACGTTGATGTGTGATGTATTTAAACGAGGGTTTTTCATGAATTGTTTCAGACATGGCATTTAGTGTATTTTTCTGAAATGAAGTATCTTTTGCCCAAGCTGGCAACAAACCCCACTGAAACAATTGTATTTCATCCGGATGATCCTGCGTTATGACGGGAGTAAACGGATGCTCAAAACCATTGACCTCCTCCTTCGGTACATACTTCGCCTCTTGTGAAAACCGTTTTGCCTTAAACCGATTCTTCAACTCCTGCGCATCTTTGGATTGCTTACTATGAAAACACATTCTTTCTCATTTTATTTTTCCAGCTCTAAATCACTATCTGCTCTCTTTTCACTGTTAACTATCAACTCTTTACTCTCTACTTTTTACTGTCAACTGTCAACTTTTTACTCTCTACTTTTTACTGTCAACTGTCAACTAAGCTCACTTCGCCTTCACAATAATAATATCTTCAATCCGAGTAGTAAAACGTTTCGACAATTTTTGTTGTTTCATCTTCCAAATGCGTTTCAAATCTTGACTCGCCAACTTGATTTTTTGCTGTCCGAATCGGGTATTGAGCCCATCCATTGTTTTCATCAACACTTTGTGTCTTGGGTTGGATTCATCGAATAATACGAGTTGCTTTTCTGATTCAGGTGTAAAACTCATTACAATTACGCCTGCCTTCTTGTAGTGGAATCCCTGTTTGAAAATTTGCTTCAAGCCAAGAACCGCAAAGCGAGTCAACTCAATACTCGAATTCGTTGGATAAGGGATTTTCACCACGATATTTCGGGAATACTGAGGCAAATCTTTTCGATGAAAATTGGTGTGAATGAAAACCATTAAGGCATTGCATTCCGACTGTTGTTTGCGCAACTTTTCGGCACAAGACACCGTGAATGTTGTAATGCGTTCTTTTATATCTGCAAATTCGGTCAGATTGCGCTCAAAACTCCGGGTTGTAGCAATGTTCTTCTTGGGTTGTATGTCCTCCATTTGAATGGTTGGTTCTCCCTCCAAGTCTTTTTTCAAGCGCAAACCAACAACCGAGAACGTACTTCGAACATAATTGTCTTCTAGTTGAACAAAATCAAAAGCTGTTTTCACACCAATTCGATACAAACGGCGCGCATGCTTTCTTCCGATACCCCAAATATCTTCCACTTTCAGCCATTTGAGTGCTTTGATACGTTGCTCTTCGGTTTCAATCACATAACTACCTTGAGTTTGATTGGGAAATTTCTTCGCAATGCGATTCGCTAACTTCGCCAATGCCTTCGTTGGAGCAAAACCAATGCTTGTCGGGATTCCAGTTTCTTGAAAAATTCGATCTCGAATGCGTATCCCAAACTCCTGCCAGTCTTTTACCAGCAAGCCATCCAACTTCATGAACGACTCATCAATGCTGTAAACTTCCACTTCGGGCGAATAGTCCTGAATGATCTGCATGACCCGATTCGACATGTCGCCATACAAAGCGAAGTTAGCAGAAAAAACATGGATTTTCTTTTCCCGAAACAACGATTCGTATTCATGCGCCAAAGCACCCATCGGAACACCCAATGTTTTCGCCTCGTTGCTTCGTGCAATGACACATCCATCGTTGTTGGACAATACAACAATCGGTTTTCCTCGCAAGTGAGGTTGAAAAACACGTTCACAGGAAGCGTAAAAATTATTACAATCAATTAATGCATACATCGCTACGAATGAAATTGTTTGATTACAAAAGTGACGATTCCCCAAACAAAAAAATCATTTTGATCCGTTACTTTGATCGTCGGATACAATGCGTTGGCAGGAACGAGCATACAATGTTCTTTGTCAATGTCCAAATACTTCAAAATAAATTCGCCATCCAAATAGCAAACCGCGATTTTACCCGATTTAGGCTTAACACTGCGATCAATAACAATCAAATCCATGTCATGAATGCCTGCTTCTTTCATCGAATCACCTTGAACCCGACCAAAATACGTAGCCGAAACACGTTTCACTAAAAGCTTATTCAAATCGATGTACGTGTCCAAAAAATCCAAGGCAGGTGACGGAAATCCTGCGCTCAAATTTTCAGCAATCAGAGGAAGTAGCAAACTACTTTGATTATCTACTTTCTGTATCTTAGTAACACGTGTTTCTCTTGTCTTTTTTGTTACCATATACTTCCGTTTTAGCAGACAAATGTACAGTAATTTTGATTAATTTTTAATCTTTATCTTGATTATTTATTAACCAATTAGAAAAATTAAAGCAACAAATTTTCCTCAAAAAAGCACTGCATCAATGATTTAAATAGGAATTGAAACGGTCACACAAGTTCCATCAGAGGAAGACGACAGGTGAAACCGACCGTTGCACTGCTCTGCCCGGGTCTGCATGTTGCGCAAACCATTTCCGAGATCGCTTGTGGTGGCATCGAATCCTTTCCCATTATCTTTGAGGTGAAGCACTAATTCCGAAGCGTTTTTTTGGAAACAAATCTCGACCTCACTTGCTTGCGCATATTTCAAGGTGTTTTGAATAAATTCTTGAATAATTCGGAACAAATTAAGCAAAGGCAAGGCAGGAAGTTCGATTTCTTCCTCGATGTCGTGCGTTATATTCACGTTTAAAACAGGTGAAACCGCTGCTTTTATTTCATTCAACTTCACAAGTAAACCCAGTAAATCACCGCCTTCGTGTTTCATTGCCCAAATGGTATTCCGTAGTTCGCTCATCGTTTGTCGACCAAAATCACTGATGTAATTCAACCGTTCTTTTTTGGATGATTCTTGCTCAACATACACCAAATTATCCACCGAACTGATCATAAATGTCAGTTGAGAACCAATATTATCATGCAATTCGCGGCTGATGCGCAATTTCTCTTCTGCAAATTCTTTTTCGATCCGCGTTTTTTCCAATTCTTTCGAATACGCCAAACGCTCCATCTCGATTTTTTTCTTTTTCCGGAAATAATAAAACAAGAATCCAATTCCTATCACCACCACCAAAAAGACGATCCCAAAAATGATGGTTGTATTGCGTTGACGTTGAATCTGTAAGGATTGCTCAACGATTTTTTTCTCCTTTTGGGAAGTCAAATATTCTTCTTGCAGCGAAGCCATAATTCGATTGGTTTCCAGTGTTTTCAACGAATCTTCTTGGGATTTCAGTGCCTTAAAATAGAAAAGCGCCTTGTCCGTTCGTCCTGATTTTTCGTACAATTCAGCCAGTCGTTTCAAGCAAAAACTCGTCAAATTCATGAAGCGTGTCTTACGTGCCAAAACCAAAGCTTGTTCGTAATAGTACACTGCCGAATCGGTTTGTTGCATGTCGTAGAAAACATCCGCTCGATAGGCCAAATTATCTGCCCAATTCAATGAATTGTTTTGTCGCTTTCGCAAGGAATCACTTTTGTTCAGGTAAAAAAACGCTTTGTCGAATTGTTTTTGGGCGCTAAAAACAACCACCATATTATTCAAACTATAAGGCATGCCAATGGTGTCGCGGTAGAAATGACAATAATCCAACGATAATTTGTGGTAGTACAAAGCCGAATCCAACTTCCCCGATTCTTTCATCAAGGTTCCGTAATTGTTGAATAATTTAACGCGTAACCCCCCTACATGCTGCGTACGATTCAGCGCCAATGCCAAGCGAAAATAATAGAGGGCTTTCTCCATGGAAACGGTTCGAATCGAGAAACCAATATCGGTGTAAACAGATGCAATTTCCTTGCGTTGATTCATTTTTTCGTAATAACGAATGGCCAACATACTGCTTTGCATTCCTTTTTCGAAATCTTGCAAATAGTAATAAATAATGGACAAAAGTTGATTGGAAACGGCCTCTCCTCGTTCGTATTTTAGTTTGCGCGCTTGGTCTCGATTTTTTTCCAACATCTTTTTACTCGACTCCAAATTCGCAATCAAGGAATTGTAATTGGTTTGGTTCACCGCATCAATCTCTTTCCGCGATATTGCCCACAAATCAGTAGTAATAAAAACAACTAAAAACCCGATTAACAATCCCTTCATTCCCCCGAATTAGATACCAAAAGTAAAAAATTATAGCGACTTCGAAAAATCCTCCCCCCTGCCACCCTCCAAAGGGGGAAGAATTTAATTTCGAATTTGGACAGGTAGATTCAGTTCCCCCTTTGGAGGGGGCTAGGGGGAGGAAAAGGGAGGAAAATAAAATTCATTCCTTCAATGAATCAATAACATGTCTAATAGCAGTATCCACCTCGACATAATTATTCAAGACCTCGCCTTCACTAAACCGAATGATTGTAAACCCCATAGACTCTAATTTATCTTGTCGATATCGATCATAATCTCCCTTTGTAAAGTGGGAGTTTCCATCGATTTCTATAATCAATTTAAGCTCGGCGCAGAAAAAATCAACGATAAAATTAAGAATAGGACGTTGACGTTTAAATTTTACCCCCATTTGATTTCGACTTAATCCTGCTTTCCAAAGGAATTTTTCAGCCCGAGAAACAGATGTTGTCCTTAATTCATTTGCATACTCTTTTAAGATTTTATTGTAAAAATGATTCATGATTGTGTTGAATTGGTTTATTGAATTTAATCATTTTTTTTGAATGAAAAACTTTAGCTAATTCGAAAAATCCTCCCCCCTGCCCCCCTCCAAAGGGGGAAGATTTAAGTTACGATTTGAAGAGATAAATTTGATTCTGTACACGCCAAGGGAGAAGATTAAAAAAAAGAAAAATGATCGCAGATAAAAATGTAAATTTGTGAACAAAACCACACAAGCATGAAAAAAATTAGAATCAACGGTCACGGACACATTCTTCCTGAACCCAACCAGATTCCAGCATTTATGAGAGAACAAAAATTGTTTTCTATCGATGATGATAAAAAATTCATGCGACAAGGAGATTGGTCGAGACCCATAACAGATCCTAGTTTTTTCCTAGATGAAAAACTAATTTGGATGGAAAAAAATGGAATCGATCATGCTGTGATGCTGAATTTATCTCAATTGTACTGCAATGGTTGGGAGCGTCAAGAAGCTCATGATGCCATCCGTTGGCAAAATGATTTTAATGCGGATTTGCAACACCGTTTTCCAGAAAAATTTACCTGTGGTTTTGTCGTTCAACCTTTACACATGGACGATGCTTTGGAAGAAATTCGTCGTTGTGTCGAAGAGCAAAAACTGAATGTCTTGTGTTTACCTACTCATTTTCTAAATGAAAAAGAAGAATGGGTTTGCATAGCAGATGAAAGTGCATTTCCTATTTTCGAACTAGCGAATGAATATCAGTTAGCCATCGAAATCCATCCGTATGACGGGGAAAAAATGGTCAAATTAAAAGATGAATTTTGGCGTTTTCACTTAGTTTGGATGATGGCGCAAACAGCCGATGCTTTGCATTTGTATGCCTTGAATGATTTCGTTAATCGCTTTCCGAACATTCGGACTTGTTTTGCACATGGCTGCATGCTTGGTCAAGCCAACTACGGACGTCGATTACAAGGTTTTGATGGTAGACCCGATTTGTTTGAAGGACGACAAGACCCAAGAGAGACCTTGGGACACAAAAATTTGTTTTTTGATACTTTGGTTCACGATTCATACACCTTACAATTGTTGAAAATTCGAGTTGGCGCGGGACAAATCATCGCAGGTTTAGACGATCCATATCCACTGGGTGAAATGGAAGGTGTTGCCCGATCATATCCTGGCCGAGTGATTGATTATGCCGTTGAAGCAGGTATTTTAACGCAGGCAGAATCCGATGCTATTTGGCACGAAAATGTACTTCGCTGGCTCGGAAAAGAAAAATTGATTTAAAGAAAAAAGAAGTCAACTAGAAAAATTTCACCCGAAATATGTACATTCGGAAAATGAAACCAAAACACCCGCTTTCTTCTTTTATCCGAATCGCATGGAGCATGTTGCTTTTTGTGTTGGTTGTTTCGTCGTGTAAATCGGATCAGCGAGGTGAAAAATTCTTAACTGAATTCAAAAAAAACAACTACGATTTCAGCAACTATCGCTGGCGCAAATGGAAAGGTCTACACTACCAATTACCCAATGGATTTATTCGAAAAAATGATTTGGATTTGAATTTTTACAAGCAAGGAATTGTTTACCAAGTTCCCGAACTTGATTTCTACATCGTGATCGACAAAATTCCCAATGAAAAAGTAAAACAATGGATGGGAAAAGAGGAATACATGGAACCTGTCGATTTCGTTCACCAAGGTCTGTTTGGACTCATGCAAGAAAAAGCATTTTACATCGATTATTCATTCACCTATTTCATGGATAACAACCGACTAACAGCACTAGGACAAGCCATTGAAGGACAGCGTTTTCAAGACAAAGAAAGTGTATTTTATCAAATAGCCACCATTCACAAAGGAAACACATTTTATTGTATCCAGTTGATATCCAATGCCGAAATGGGACCTTATTTAAATGATGATTTTAGAACATTAATTCGTTTGCTGCGGTAATATGGAATGGAAATCGCACCTTGAGCAATTGCTAAAAAATCATCTTCCAGGCGAACGTGCTCACATACCGATGGCACCGTTGAACAGACCTGTTTCAAGTTTGGCCCGAAAAGAGGCAACATTCTATCGTGAATCGGCCATTTCTCTGATCATTGTTGAACAAAATTTCAGAAAAGAAATTGTTTTAATTCAACGCCCAAAATACGACGGAAATCACTCTGGTCAGATTGCCTTTCCCGGAGGAAAAAAGGAAGAATCTGATAGTTCCCTGTTTCACACAGCCATTAGAGAAACTCACGAAGAAATTGGAATTCAACTAGCCAATAATCAATTCGTTGGAGAACTAACTCCTGTTTTCATACCCGTTTCCAGCTTTCATGTACAACCCTTTGTTTTTTGCTTATCGGGATATCCCGATTTTATTCCAGATTCAAGAGAAGTGGATGAAATCTTCACCCTTTCCTTAAATGATTTATTGGATCCAAAAAGTCTCTCAACGATGGTTTACAGAGATCCAAAAGGTTTTGTCATTCGAGACATTCCTTGTTTTTCGGTAAATGGAAAAGAAATCTGGGGAGCAACAGCACTTATGCTGAATGAATTGAAAATGCTTTTCGTTGAAAATGAGATTCCCCTTTGATTCGTGTTTCTTAGTTATTTTTTCGACCTTTGTCCTATGGGAAGAAAAATCGCACTTGACTTTGGTTTGAAACGAACAGGAATTGCTATAACGGACGAGCTCAACATCATTGCATCGGGTTTAACAACGGTTGATAGTCGCGAATTGATGGATTTTTTGAAAAAATTGATTCCCGAAAAAAAAGTGGATACCATCGTTCTCGGTTTACCTAAACGATTAAACAACGAAGATAGCCACATTACTCAAAATGTATATCTACTCAAAGAAGCATTAGAAAAACAATTCCCTCTTGTATCAGTCGTTTTACTAGACGAACGTTTTACCTCCAAAATGGCATTTCAATCCATGATCGATGGAGGATTAAGTAAAAAACAGCGCCAAAACAAAGCCTTAATCGATGAAATAAGCGCCACCATTCTGCTTCAAAATTACATGAGTTCGTCCCAAAGTTAGATTAACCTAACAAAAATGCTTTGGATACTGAAATTTTCGTATTTTTGTTCCAAACAAATTGTTTATGAAGGAAATCTTAGCGTATTTCGAATCCATTGATCCCGTTTATGCAGCTTTACTTGCTACCACATTCACGTGGCTTCTTACAGCGGCAGGCGCTTCACTCGTTTTCTTCTTCAAAACATTACATCGGGGTGTTTTAGACGCCATGCTCGGATTTACGGGAGGTGTGATGGTGGCAGCTAGTTTTTGGTCCTTGCTCAATCCAGCGATAGAAATGTCGGAAAAAATGTATCCAACGATGAAATGGATGCCTGCAGCTGTGGGTTTTTTATTGGGAGCATTGTTTCTTTTTGGCTTGGACAAAACCCTTCCCCATTTACATATCAATTTTGGTGAAAATGAAACGGAAGGAACAAAAACACAATGGCATCGTTCGATTTTATTGGTTTTAGCAATCACCTTACACAATATCCCAGAAGGCTTAGCAGTTGGTGTATTATTTGGTGCCGCTGCATCTGGAATTGGTGATGCGACCATTCCGGCAGCAGTTGCTCTAGCCATTGGAATCGGAATTCAAAATTTCCCAGAAGGTTTCGCGGTTGCCATGCCATTACGTCGAAGCGGTGTTAGTCGTTTTAAAAGCTTTTGGTATGGGCAATTATCTGCTATTGTGGAACCCGTTGCGGGTGTTATTGGTGCAGTTGCCGTGATTTACATGCAACCTATTTTACCATTTGCTCTTGCATTCGCTGCTGGTGCGATGATTTATGTCGTGGTAGAAGAAGTTATCCCAGAAACACAAAGAGATAAATTTACCGACATTGCTGTCTTGGGTTTTATTGGTGGTTTTTTAGTGATGATGATTTTGGATGTCGCTCTTGGATAATATTGATTTAAAAACAATTACGTTTAATTATTATTTTTTAACAATTATTTATGTATAAAAAATGAAATCATCTCTATAAACACATTATCTTTGTACCACAATAGCAATTTTTTCATAGGAGTTGTTTTTGGGTTTTATAGTTTTAGCATGGTTTAATGAAAAGAGGAATAAGTCCAGTTGATTTGTTCCTCTTTTTATTTTATATCGATTCAAAAAACCGTACCTTCGTTTTGTATTTGACACTACAAACATGAAAAAGAATTTTATTTTCACTTGCTTATTTTTGCTTTTTTCTTGGCAATTATCAGCTCAAACACAAGGATTTGCTTATCCCGCAGTTGGAAAAGGTGTTGCAACAACTTTTGTAACAGATTACCATTCTTTGGGAATCAATAGCTCGGCACTCGGTTGGGGAACAGGTTATGAAAACAAACGATTTACAACGGGTTCCTCCGAATTTGCTTTTGGAATTTATTCCGATAACTTAACAAGTGACAAACTTAAAAACCTTGGAAAAACCTTGCGACTTCAATTGAATGGAAACAATTCAAACACCATTGATTGGAACAAACAACGAGAAGAAATGGCTAACTATGCCCAATCTGGAATAGCAATTAATGCGGATTACAACTGGGCCGGTTTCGCTTTTCAAGGTAAAAAATTCGGTGGAATAGCCTTTAACATTCGTGAAAATTATCAATGGTATTCCAAATTCAATGAGCAAACAACAGATCTACTGTTCAGAGGAAAATTAGCTTCTTATTTTGATTCGTTAACCATTGTTTTCAATGGAGATACAAGCATGATTGCCAATGACCCCAACTTATCACAAGACACGCTGGCGGCTGCTATTTCAGGCTCTATTTCAGTTCCTTTGCGCTTGAGTGAAGTGACAAAAGGTTCTTCGATAAAATTACTTTGGTCGCGCTCATACAATTTTGGCTATGGTCGAAAAATCATCGGAAAAGATTCTGTTTTTGTTATTTACGGTGGAATTGCAGGACGATTTATCCAATCCATGGCAATGTTCAACATGGAATCAGATGATGATGGATTACGCGTTTACTCTTCACTCTCGCCTGCTTTCAATATCAATTATGGTGAAATTGCAAACGGAAATATTTCCTCTTTTACAGGGAATGGAAAAGGCTTACCTCCTGTTGTTGGAAACGGATACGGAATTGATTTATCGGCAAGTATGATTTTTTTCAACAAACTTCGTGTCGCAGCTGCTGTCAACAACATTGGATCAATAACATACAAAAGAAACGTATATTCCGTCAAAGACACCTTGTTTGGTAATCTTTCCATTGCAGGTTTGTCTGACAACAATATCACAGAAACGGTAGATCAATTGCTACGGGATGGTGGAATATTGACTTTGGTAGGTGAAGAAAAATATGTTCAAACAAATGCAGCTGATTTCCGTTTAGGTGCAAGTTTTCACCCATGGAAATGGATTGATTTTGGATTTGATATGATTGCACCTTTCAACCGAGAAAACCCTGGAAGTATTCAAAATGCCGTTTTCTCTTTCGGAGGTGATCTTCGCCCTTTTAAATGGTTGCAATTAAGTGTCGGTTATTTCGGAGGTGGAATTTACAAAGACAATATTCCAGTAGGAATTAATTTCATTTTACGTGATGGTGCATACGAATTTGGTGTTTCCAGCAGAGATGCTTTGACCTTTTTTACCAAAAATTCGAACACAATTTCTTTTGCCTTCGGATTTGCTCGATTCCGTTTTTAGGAATTCAATTTATAGAACCGAAAAATCCGATCAGATTTGTACTTTTGCACGTAAAATTAACAATTCACATTCATGCGATCAATCATCGAACAAGCTTGGGAAAACCGAGAATTATTAAAAGAAACAGAAACGAGACAAGCTATTGAGCATGTCATTGAAGATATAGACAAAGGAATTTTACGAGTTGCTGAACCCAACGAAGATGGAACTTGGACTGTCAACGAATGGGTGAAAAAAGCGGTTGTTATGTACTTCCCTATTCGTCAAATGGAAACCATTGAAGTTGGACCATTTGAATTCCATGATAAAATGGCTTTGAAAAAAGACTATGCGAAATTGGGAGTTCGCGTTGTTCCCCATGCAGTTGCTCGCTACGGTGCTTTTATAGCTTCCGGTGTAATCATGATGCCTTCTTACGTGAACATTGGTGCATATGTTGACTCTGGAACAATGGTTGATACATGGGCAACGGTTGGATCGTGTGCTCAAATCGGAAAAGATGTTCATTTAAGCGGAGGTGTTGGTATTGGTGGTGTACTCGAACCGCTACAAGCAGCTCCCGTAATTATTGAAGATGGTGCATTTATTGGTTCACGTTGTATTGTTGTCGAAGGAGTTCGTGTTGGTAAAGAAGCTGTTTTAGGTGCAAATGTTGTCTTAACACAATCTACCAAAATCATTGATGTAACTGGTAACGAACCCATTGAAATGAAAGGTTATGTTCCTGAAAGATCAGTCGTGATTCCAGGTTCATACACAAAATCTTTCCCTGCTGGTGATTTTCAAGTACCGTGTGCTTTGATCATCGGAAAGCGAAAAGAAAGTACCGATTTAAAAACTTCTTTAAATGATGCGTTAAGAGAACACAACGTGGCAGTTTAAAATTGATAAATGTATTGAAAGGGAAATCCAAATGGGCTTCCCTTTTTTTTATTCAAAAAAACCTGATAAACAACTTACTAAACAAAAACATTGTTTAGATAAATATGATAGTTTGATTACAATAAATTTAACTGTCAATCCAGCAATTGTGTCAGAAATGATGATTGTAAATGACTCAACTTTGATGGCAACACCAGCAAATGCGATGTATCAGTGGTATAATTGTACAACTGAAATGAATGTAATGGGTGAAACCAACGACATGTGGACACCTGCTCAATCAGGAACGTATGCGGTTATTGTTACTAATGCAAATGGTTGTGTTGACACATCTGACTGTCTTGTTTTCGAGCAAACAGCAAGTTTGAACACAATGAATCAAACGTTATTCAGCGTTTATCCAAATCCAGCATCTACTAAAATTACTTTGGATTTTGGGAAAATACAAACTGGAAATGTAATTATTTATGATCAAACAGGAAGAAAAGTAGCTGAATCATTCGTACAAGATTCACTAATTGATCTTTCAATTGACATGTTGAAGTCTGGAATGTACTTAATTGAATTAAATTCAATTATTGTTCCTTTTATCAAACAAGATTAAAAAATACGAATTTTTGAACTTTCAAACGGGGCATATATTTGTCCCGTTTTTTATTTTTACAATCTAACGCTTACTAATCTTATTCATAGAAATCGTTCGTTGTCTGGAACATTTATGTCGACCTTCTGTAAATGATCTTTTAGCCAAATGTTTTGTTGCACGACCTTGAACCCTTGCTCGCCACATACGCCAAGAACTTGGTTTCATTTCTCGACGCATCAAAGCAATTACTTCTTGTTCTTTCAATCCAAATTGATTCAAAATAGCATCAAAAGGCGTTCGATCTTCCCAAGCCATTTCGATTATCCGATCGATTTCTGTTTCGTTTAATTCATGTTGCATATTGGTCAAACAATTGTTCAAAACTTTGGTTCAATTAAAAACAAATATTCATGCAGAATTTGACTAAAAACCTCAGTTCGATTCTTAAAACAAAGTCAAAATTAATTAAATGACTTGGT
>CAYRMV010000027.1:0-30142 GCA_964425255.1 uncultured Flavobacteriales bacterium | reverse complement strand
GGGTCGTGAGTGGCAGTTGGGAACCATCCAAGTTGATTACAATTTACCAGAGCGTTTTGAGTTGGAATATACAGGAAGTGATAATCAAAAACACCGACCTGTGATGATTCACCGTGCTCCATTTGGATCGATGGAACGCTTTGTGGCGGTTTTGTTGGAACATTGTGCGGGAGACTTCCCGTTGTGGTTAACCTCTGAGCAAGTGGCGATTCTACCAATTTCTGAAAAATACAACGAGTATGCAGAAAAAGTTTCAGATTTGCTAAATAATTCCGATATTCGCGGATTCGTTGACGATCGTAACGAAAAAATTGGCAAAAAAATACGTGAAGCCGAATTGAAAAAAATTCCATTCATGTTGATTGTTGGAGAGAAAGAAGCTGAAAATCAAGAGATTTCTGTTCGCCAACGGGGTCAAGGGGATTTAGGTTCCATGTCTGCAGAACAATTTGCACAACATGTTCGCCAAACGATTGAAAACGAGTTAGCAACCAATGCTTAAATAAGTTAATGAGAAAAGAACCAAGAAAGAAAATGAATGCCCGTCAGGAGACGGAACAACATCGTATCAACCGCAAGATTACTTCGCGAGAAGTTCGTTTGGTAATCGAAGGCGAAGAGCCTCGCGTTATGTCGACTGCTGATGCCATTCAGCTTGCGGAAGAACAAGAAATGGATTTGGTGGAAATTTCTCCTAATGCCGTACCTCCGGTGTGTAAGATTCTCGATTACAGAAAATTCTTATACAACCAGAAGAAAAAGCAAAAGGAATTGAAGGCAAAGCAGAGCAAGATTGTTATTAAAGAAATTCGTTTTGGTCCCAACACAGACGATCACGATTTCAATTTCAAATTGGCTCACGCACGCAAATTCTTGGAAGAAGGAAGCAAAGTGAAAGCATACGTTTTCTTCCGTGGTAGAACGATTGTGTTCAAAGACCGTGGTGAAATCTTGTTGTTGAAGTTTGCGGACGAATTAAGCGATATTGGTTTGGTTGAATCCATGCCAAAACTCGAAGGGAAACGCATGATTATCATGATCAACCCTAAGAAAAAATAAGGAAGAACAAGTCGGTTTGACCAGATGGAAGGATCGACTTTTCAAGATAACAAGTGATATAGAGGTAACACTTTAAAACGTAGAGAAATGCCAAAAATGAAAACTAAATCCAGTGCAAAGAAGAGATTCACAATCACTGGAAGTGGTAAAATCAAGAGAAAACACGCTTTTAAAAGCCACATTCTTACGAAAAAAACAAAAAAACAAAAACGTAACTTGACACATGCAGGATTGGTTCACACTTCTGACGAGTCAAACATCAAGTTACAATTGTGCATGAAGTAATAGACTTCGTGTCGGTTTAGTAGTTAACCCAGTAAATGAGTAAAAAAGCCTTCTGAAACAGTGAAGCACTCTTTATTAAAAACGTAAAAATTATGCCAAGATCGGTAAATCATGTTGCTTCAAGAGCTCGCAGAAAGAACTTTATGAAGCTAGCCAAAGGTTACTTTGGACGAAGAAAAAATGTTTGGACAGTTGCGAAAAACGCTGTCGAAAAAGGTTTGAATTACGCCTATGAAGGTCGTAAACAAAAGAAAAGAAACTTCCGCTCGTTGTGGATTCAGCGTATTAACGCAGGAGCTCGTCAACACGGAATGAGCTATTCTCAATTCATGGGTGCTTTCCACAAAAGCGGTATGGAATTGAACCGTAAAGTTCTTGCTGATTTAGCAATGAACCACCCGGAAGCTTTCGCTGCGATTGTAAACGCTGTGAAAAAGTAATAAGTATTTAAACTCTATATCACTCAAAGCCCGATGGAAACATCGGGCTTTTTGGTTTTAAAATAGATAGGGTAAAAAAAATGCGACCCTTTCGAATCGCATTTCACCTAACTCAATGTATTATTATTTATTGAACTGAAATCACTCGGAATTCCACGCGACGATTAATCGCTCTTCCTTCCGGAGTATCGTTGGTAGTGGCTGGAGCACTTTCTCCAAACCCTTTGAATTGCAAGCGTGACGGATCAATTCCTTTTCCAACCAAGTAATCAACTACCGATTTGGAACGATTTTCGGATAGTTTTTGATTCGTTTCATCGGATCCTACATTGTCAGTATGCCCACGGATTTCGATCTTCATTCCTGGATTTTCATTCAAAATGGCAATCAATCCGTTTAATTCGGTTTGTGATGTAGGCAATAATTCCGCTTTGGCCGTTTCGAAGAAAATATTGTTCAATCGAATCACCGCTTCCGCTTTGATAGGTTTTAAAAGTATATCCTTTTTTACCACACCAAATTCACCGATTTGGGATAAATCTAAATTGACATTTTCCGCATAATAACCCGCTAATTTTGCTGACAAGGCGAAGTTTGAACCATAGGGTAGAATCACTTTGTAAGAACCGTCAATGATGGATGAACGACCGATTCCTTCCAATGTTGTTGTAGAAAGATTGATGTATTCAATGTTAGCTTGGAGTATTTTTCCTGTTTCAGCATCTTTAACAATTCCTTCTACAATGATTACTGGATCTGGCTTTGCAGCAGCAGCAATTACTTCTTCTTTTTTGTTTGTGGAGAAAAGAGGCAAGCGGTAAATGTCGCTGTTTCCACCTATTGCACTAACTAAAAAAGCATATCTTCCACTCGGCGAAACTTTGAAATACGCATCCCATTCTTTGGTGTTTACTTTGTCGCCCAAGTTGACTGGTTCTGACCAATTTAACCATGTGTCATCCAAGCGTTTCATCATAAAAATATCGGCGTCGCCAAAACCACCACGCGCGTAGGACGAAAAGTACATCGTTTTTCCATCAGCTGCGATAAAAGGAGCGAAATCTCCATCAAGCGTGTTTTTGATTTTTTCAGGTTTTGTCCAGTTATCATCGTCAATTCGTTTGGAAACATACAATTCCGAATTGGTATTGTTTTTCTTTTCTGAAAAAGATAAAATCATGAAATTTCCTGCGGGAGCCATACACATTCCAACGTATTTCCCTTTGTTCATTTTAGCGTAATTCTTGATTTTAAGTTCTTTCGGGTCAGACCATCCTTTTTCAGTCATAACAGTATAAGAATATCCTGATTTTTTATATTGACCAAATTTGTCAAAAACACCTTTCAAAACGCGGTAGTTTCCATCTGGACTTTGAAAATTGATGGAGTTTTTACTGATCGTGTTAAACGGAAATCCCAAGTGTTTTGCCTCAGTTGTAACACTGTCGTTCTCCAGTTTACACCACCAAACATCTTGTGTTTCGCCCACCATGGTGTTTTTCGGGTGATCTTCCCGAATGAAGAAAATTTTACTTCCATCCGGAGTTAGATAAGGTGAGATTTCACTGTAAGTAGAATTGATTTTTGGACCTAAGTTTTGGATTTGTGCATGAGTTACTCCAACAAATGCGAGTAAGAAAGCGGATATTATTTTCGTTTTCATAATTTCTGAGATTTTAAAGATGATATTGGATTTATTCCATTTCACGAATCGGTTCGAATTTTCCAAGTTTAGCAGATTTGCGTTTAAAACTGAATCCAAATGAGCCCATGACATACACACCTTCATGCGGTCGCATTCCTGCTTCAATTTTGGTATACATGGAGTTTCCATGCACTTTTCTCGGTTCAGGAAGTAAAAATTCCACACCGCCGCGGAAGCCAAATACACCTGGTTTGTTGGTTTCGTTTTTGATATCGGTATTTAATTCGACCATTGAACGAACCGGGTTGAACAACACATCCAAATAATAGCGTCGAACAAAACCAGTTCCTTTTGTGCCGAAATCATCCGTGTTGATTTTCAGATTCATTTGTTTCGTATTCAAAATTCCGGCATACAAACCAAATGTTTGGATTTTGAATTTCCCTGCAAATTCGTGCTCCTCTAGCTCAGCTTCAAACGGAATCGAATTGTAAGCAAGTCCACCACGAAGTCCTAACGATTTGAGAACCGTTCCTGGTACTTGAATGGATTTCGTTTCGGTGTAAGTTTTGCCACCACTGGAGTAAGACCTGCTCGAAAGAACTACTTTCTGACTTCTCGTTTTCGTTCTCGAAATGAGGTTGTAAAAAGCACCTATTTCAAATTGTGTTCTGTTTGCACCCTCAAGTAAAGTCAGATAGGAACGACGAAACGTAAATTCAGCTCCCATTTTATTGTGGTAGTTGATAACAGAATTAAGACCAAGTCCGAAGTTACCGCCAGACATATTTTTGTAAGCCAATTCAAATTGAAGTAGTTCAAAATTGATCCAATAATTGGCGACATCATCCGGTTGATCTTTGATGATTTTGTAATTGACTGTTTGACCGAAGCTTTGAGAAGCGACGAGACAAAAAAGAATCATTAGTTTCAGTGATTTCATGTTCATTCATTTTTGACAAAGGTATTTTTGAATGAACGGACAGGCAATACGACATTTGCCGTAAAACACGAAGAAATCGAGTAAAAAGAAGCGTTATCTGAAGTGTAGTTCGAGAATAGAACCTTCTTTTAGAGGATGCTTGTAGTAAGTAAACCAAATCAATTGATCCAAAGAAATATGTTCACCAGATTCAAAAACGATAAAACCCTTTTCTAATTTTTCTAAGTCTTTGAATGGATCTATGATTGAAAGTTGAATTCCCGGAGCAACCACACGGTATTGGAGAATTTTTTTTGTTTCAATAATTTCTTTGATAGTAGACTCATTGTTTTTTGCTGTTTCGGATTGACCAAAACTAGCCGTTGAAGAAGTTGCAATAATGAAGCAGGAGAAAATAAAATTTCGAATCATGTTAAGTTAAATTAAAAGTTTTGGATTAAAATACGAAAAAATAAACAAAATACTACTTAATTGAGACCATTCACTCGAAGCAGTTGACAAAGTCCGATAGAAATTCTAATTTTGGGGACATTTTAAAATGATACATGAAAGCCTTATATTTTAAAGAAATACGTAGTTTTTTGAGTTCGATCATTGGCTACATTTTCATTTTGATCTTTTTGATCACTTCTGGATTGTTCCATTGGATTATTTCGGAAGATACCAACTTGTTGGAAGGAGCTGAGGCTGACTTGATTCCGTTTTTTAATTTATCACCTTTGATTTTCTTGATTTCTGTTCCGGCGATCACGATGCGATCGATTGCTGAAGAGCGAAGAACAGGAACGATTGAACTGTTGTTTACTCGTCCCATTTCTGATTTACAAATAATTTTAGCCAAATATTTGGCTGGAGTAACACTTTTGGTCATCACGTTGATTCCAACCGTAGTTTTTTATGTTTCGATGCATTACTTGGGTTCGCCAGTAGGTGTGATTGACGATGGAGCAACAATTACCTCTTATTTAGGATTGATTTTGTTGGGTGCAAGTTTTGTAGCGATTGGAACATTTGCTTCATCCATCACCAGTAATCAGATTGTGGCATTTATCGTTGCCATGTTTTTATGTTGGTTTTTTTATGATGGTTTAACCCTTTTGGGATCATTCAATTTGATGGGTGATTTGGATTTCTTGATTAAGTATTTGGGAATTGGATATCACTATGATTCGATTAAACGAGGTGTATTAGATACGAGTGATTTACTCTACTTTCTCAGTTTAATTGTCATTTTTATCACAGCAGCCTTAACGGTTATCAAATCATTAAAGAAATAAACAACCATGGAAAAGAAGAATCTGTTTAAAGGTGTATACAATTGGTCTTTCCTCCTGATTTTGGTTGGAGTAATTGTTGTTTTAAATATCATCGGCGCTTTCTTGTACAAACGATTTGATTTTACAGAAGACAAGCGTTATTCCTTGGCTGAAGGAACGATTAACTATTTGAGTAATGACGAAAGCTTCAACGATCGAATTTCACTTAAGATTTATCTCGAAGGAAATCTACCAGCAGAGATTAAGCGTTTTCGAAATGCAATTGAGGATAAATTAAAGGAATTCAAAGAATACGCAGGTAAACGAATTGAATATGAGTTTGTCGATCCGATGCAAGGATCAACCGAAGATCAACAATTGCTTTTTGAAACAATTTACAACAAAGGCAAAGGACTCGTTCCCATGGAATTGATGTTTACCAAAGACGGAGCACAACAACAAATGATGCTTTGGCCAGGTGCAGTGATCGATTACAAAGGTTCGACGGTAAATCACATCCAGTTTTTACCCGGAACCCCACAAGGGAAATTCTACACCTTGAATGAAAATTTTGAACAACAGATACAGAACTCGATCAATAATTTGGAGTATATGTTGATCAGTGCAATTCGACGTTCAACTCAAGTAAAGAAAGAGCGAATCGCATTTTTACAGGGACATGGCGAGTTAAATTACCAACAAACACAGCGAGTTAGAACGTTGATTTCACCTTATTACAAGGTAGAAGATATCACTTTGAATGATTCAATTGACGCATTAAATGATGTGAAAGGATTAATTATTGCACGACCGACACAACCACTTTCAGAAAAAGACAAATACATCATCGATCAATTTGTGATGAGAGGAGGAAGATTGATGTGTTTCATTGATAAGTTGTATGTGAATGAAGATACTTTGAATAAAAAAGGAGTCGTTCATACGATGCGTTACAACTTAGAGTTGGATAAAATGTTGTACGATTACGGGATTAAAGTCAATGATAATCTAGTGTTTGACGTGAAATGCGCACCAAAAATGGTTCCTATGTCAAATCAAAGTTTGTTGCCTTGGTTTTTTGCAGTTCGATCCACACAAACTGTTCATCCGATTGCTCGAAATTTGGATCCTGTATTATTGAATTATGTTTCAGAAATCCAATTTGTAGGAAATAATTCGAATGTGGTTGCACCGATTTTAACTAGTTCGACCAACTCTGCAATGACAGGTTTAGCTCCAATGATCAGTTTAGCTATCCCGATGAATTATGGGAAAAATCCAATTTTGGCACAAGATCCAGAAGATGAAGAAAATAAGTTGTGCTTGGCTGGAGTAGTGGAAGGAATGTTCCAATCCCATTACAAAAATCGAATAGTGGGAGATTTCATTAATAATCCAAATATCAAGTATTTTGACAAAAGCCAAAAGGAAGGGAAAGTATTGGTAGTTGGAAACGGACGATTTATACAAAATAAGTATGACTCTATTCAAGATTCTAAAACGGGTCAATGGATGTATAGGCCACGAGCTTTCAATGAATTGAAAATGGATGAAACCCTAGCAGCCATTGGAATGCAACCCTTGATTTATGGTAATCAAGAGTTTTTTCAAAATATTGTTGATTACATGATGGGAGATAATTCAGTTTTGGATTTAAGAAGTAAACAGATTGATATTCATGCGATTGATAAGGAGAAAGTAAAAAAAGACGCTCAGTTCTATAAGATTTTGAACATGGTTTTACCGAGTGTTCTTATTTTGCTATTTGCCGGATTAATGGTATATTGGAGAAAGAGAAAGTTTACACGAAATTAATGGGTAAAAAGGATGAATCCTTTGACAATACCACACAAAAACAAGCATCATGAAGAAAAATAAAGGAATAGTACTTGTCGTTTTGTTAGTAATTCTCGGTTTTCTGGGTTTTATGGCAACCAATTTGGTTCGAAATAGCGGCAAATCAGACACCGAGTTGTTGGAGTTTTCTATTGCAGACACAGCAAAGGTTGACCGAATTATTGTGACAGAACCCAATGGGATGTCGTATGAAATTGTACGAAAGGAGGGACGTTGGACAGATACCAAAGGAAATTGCATTACCCAAGAGCCGGCAACAACCATGCTGGAAACATTTAAAAATGTTGAATTTAAAGGATATGTCCCTGAAAATGCCCGCGAGAACATCGTGAAACGAATGATGGCCTTGAATACAAAAGTGGAGATTTTTCAAGATGGAGATTGGGTAAAAACGTGGTATGTAGGTTCGTCAACGCAAGATCATTATGGAACTTATATGTTACTTGAAACGCCCAAAGAAAAAAGTGACTTGCCTGTAATCATGAAGGTAAAGGGCTTGAATGGAATTATAGAACCTCGATTTTTTGCCGATCAAAGAAGATGGAAATGTACCCAAATCTTCCAGTTAGAAAAAGAACAAATTGCCGAAGTGGATATTCGTTTTACAGCCGATCCAACTCGAAATTTCACCGTAACAAGAAATGGAAGTTCGTATGGTGTTAAACACATGGGGAAAGAATTGAAACAAGTGGATACCAATATGATTGTTCGTTATTTGAACAATTACAAAAAAGTGCATTACGAGTTAGCCAATTTTGAATTAAATAAAAAGCAATTAGACTCATTGAAGAAATCGACACCATTCTGTACACTTTCCTTAAAAGAAACAACTGGAAAGAAAACGTTTTTAAAAATGTTTCATTTGAAAGGAGACGGAGACGAAACGATGAATGATTTTGGAGAAACTACTGAGTTTGATGTGAACCGATTCTGGTGTTTGTTGCCTAGTGGAGAAGTTGTAAAATGCCAATACTTTGTTTTCAATCCGCTGATCATGGGGAATATTTATTTTGCGGTAAATCCCGAACAACAAGCGACAAAGAAATAGAGAAATAAAAAAGCTCAAAAGGATATTTGCATTGATTTCCAAAAGGAAACAGTATATTTGCTATCAAAGAAGAAAAGTATATGAATTTTATCGTTTCAAGTACCACCTTATTGCGTCATTTGCAGAGTATTAGTGGTGTGTTGAGTACTAGTAATACCTTGCCCATTTTGGATAATTTTCTGTTTGAAATTCAAGATGGAGAATTGACAATTTCAGCTTCCGATTTGGAAACAACCATGATTACCCGAATGATTGTGGAAGCCAATGAAAATGGACGCATTTGTATTCCAGCGAAAATGTTGTTGGATATTTTGAAAAATTTGCCCGATCAACCGTGTACTTTTTTGGTTGATACAACTGGTTTTGGTGTTGAAATTTCGTACGATAATGGAAAATCCAAAATGGTTGGGTTCAATGCGGATGATTTTCCAAAAGCACCTAAAATTGAAGGAGGAAGTAACATTCGAGTTGCCGGTGAAATTATTTCAAAAGCAATTAACAAAACACTTTTCGCAACGGGTAATGATGATTTACGTCCTGTAATGAGTGGTGTTTTTTGTCAGTTTACACCTTCTGATATTACCTTTGTAGCAACAGATGCACACAAGTTAGTTCGATACCGAAGAACAGATTCGCAAGCAACTGGAGCAGCATCTTTTATTTTGCCTAAAAAACCGTTGAATCTGTTGAAGTCAAACTTAAGAGGTGACGAGGAAGTTCTGATGGAATACACAGATTCGAATGCAGTTTTCACGTTCAATGATATTACACTAACATGTCGTTTGATTGATGGGAAATATCCAAATTACGAAGCTGTAATTCCAAAAGAAAATCCAAACGTGTTAACTGTAGATCGTTTGCAATTTTTGGGTTCGATCAAGCGCGTATCGATTTTCTCCAACAAAACAACACATCAAATCAAATTGCGTATTGCAGGATCTGAATTGTCTCTTTCAGCAGAAGATTTAGATTTCAACAACGAAGCAAATGAACGCTTAACTTGTTCGTATGATGGAGAAGATATGGAAATTGGTTTCAATTCACGTTTCTTAATGGAAATGTTGAATAACATCGATACACCAGAAATTAAAATCCAAATGAGTGAACCAAGTAGAGCTGGTTTATTGGTACCTGCATCACCAGACAATGAGCACGAAGATATTCTAATGCTTGTAATGCCAGTGATGTTGAATCGTTAATAGATCAATATGATATAAAAAAAAGCAACTTATTGAAGTTGCTTTTTTTTATGCTTTGTCATTTGAAATTTCTATTTCAGTAAAGTAACAAATCCCCTTCTACTCACTTCTTGTCCGTTTCCATCTTTCACTTTTAAGACGTATAGATACACGGCAGTTTCACCAATTTGTCCGCTGTTAGGCACTTCTCCATTCCAGCCTTCATTCATGTCACGAGTTTGAAAAACTATCTGTCCCCAACGATTTAAAACGGTGAACTCATAATCATTTGGATCAGCAAGTGAAATCACAGGTTTGAAAATTGGATTTAACCCTCCAGGAGTGAACGCATTTGGGATATAAATCAACGGTTCAAAGATTGGGCAAACGACATTCGATCGACTTTTTTCTTGGAATCCAAATTGATTAAATGCTTCAGCTGCTTCAACAAAATAACAAACACGACCAGTGACAAGAAAATCATCTTCTAAATCATCTTCGTAAAAGAATGTTTGTGCATCCAAAATCGCTACTGGAAACTGTTCGTAAACGCCATCTATTCCACGGTACAAATGATACTCTACAACGCCACCGTCAAACAAGGAATAAGGAGACCAATGTACGTGATTAATCATCCGGATTTCATCTGTATTCACTTGTAATAAGATCGTTTTTACCGTATTTGCAGCAACACCAGGGTTTCCACAACTATCAATGATTCGTACGCGGTATTCGTAGCTTTTTCGATCGGTATCCACTTCGGTATCGGTAAATTCAATCGTAGTTGAAGTGATCGGCAGTTTTGCTAACGAAGTAAACTGACCTTGAAGGTTTTTCTTCTCGATCAAAATTTCAGCAACTCCAGCTGTGTTGTCGATGTAATGGCGAATCAACACATGTCGGTTACTTACTGTGGCAACTCGTGTATAGTGGAATGCGGGTAGGGTTGGTGCTTCCGCAGATACCGAAATGATATTCGAAAATGCTGTTTTTCCTGATGTATGAACAGCTTCAATCACAAAAAGATAATCTGAAAGACCACTTAATGGAAGAACATAAAAAAGTTGATTGCTTGTGCCGAAAAAAGTCCAAGCACCGCCATTTTCACGGCCATAAATTTTGTATTCAGCCACATCGTCCCAACCAACGTATTCTGTCCATTCAAGTGTTGCTATTTGTTCACAAACGGAATAAGATGAACTCAAGAAAGGGGTAATATGAAGTGGACTTTTTGCTGAAGTTTGGTGTGTTGGAGGAGTTAAGTCTGTGTAACACGAGTCAAAAGCGGCAACGGAAAAGGTGAGTGCTCCTTCGGTTGTTTCAGGATCAAATGTGTAACTTGTGTTTGTGATTCCGTAAACGGTATCAATTTCAATTAAGATTCCATCTTCATCAGCTTGATAAATAACATATCCATAGGTATCTGGTTGATTGTTTTCATTCCAAAAAATGGTTGTTAAACCTGTTAAAGTATCGATTGTAACATGAGAAATAACTGGAATATCAGGAGTCATCATGTCTTCAAAAACATCCCCTTCGATGTTTGAGGTAAAGGCACAAGTGGTTGTCGGTAAAACGATTTGATAATTTAATTGCGTTTCACAAATATCGATGGTATCTCGGTACAAAGTGGTTCCAAAGGGAACACTATCAAACAAGGTCCAAGTGCCAGCGGGGAATTCTCGGTATATATGATAATAATCTCCAACAGTTGGTAGATTAGAATTCATTGGATTGTTCCACGTCAAGACTGCAGTTCCATTTGCTGGATTAAATAATTCAAGATAAATGTTTGCAACTGTATCGCTCATTCGAGCTGTGTTTCCATCACATCCAGAATTAACAACCATAAAGAAATTATGGTTATCATTGATCGCTGGAATCGTAGCAAGATTTGCATTGATGTTTGAAATTGTTTGCAACAAGCCATTTTGAACAGAATGAATTTCATAGGATACAAACGAACCAAACGGATCCGTAACTGGGTTCCATGAAATTTGCAAATTTCCATTTGGGAGTGTACTGATGCAATTTATTTCCGGAGCATTGATTACACCTGGATTTTGAACTTTGATGGTAATTGTCTTATAACTAACTTTTGGAATCTGACAGTAATTATCCTGCACTTTGAAAACAAAATTATAAATCATTTCGTTCACGGCATTTCCTTGCGCATTAACCAAATGATCGCAGTCAGTTTGCCAATTGAATGTGGTTGAAACACCTTGAATACCAGTTATTAATGGCGTACTATTCAGCGTGGCACAAGGTGCTATTGCACAACCCGAGTTTTGCGTGAAATTTGTTCCGAACATCGGTCCAGAGGCTGTCAAATAATTACTTTGTGGCGTACCATCTTGTAAAAGTTCAACATCAGTTGCTATGAGATTGAAATTAACTAAATCGCCAGCAGTTACTGTAGTTTCGAACAAACCACCGAACGGTCCATTAATGACTGGGGCATTGTTTGTTGGGAGACAATTTTGAACAAGTATTTGAATTTCACGTTCAACTTGTGCAATTAATTGTCCGTTTCGGTAGGATTTAACCAATAATTTTATGACGAAATTACCTGTATTAAAACTGGTAAAACTCAACTCACCCGTCAATGGATTAACGGAAGCAGGAATATTCGCCACATTGAAAGCTGTTCCTGGAGTTGGTGAGTCGAATGTAAATCCAGGCTCAAACAAAAGTTCCGTTGGATTATTGGGTGGGTTAAAAGTTCCTGTTGTAAAATTATTCAGAGGTTTTCCAAAACTCACAACCAGTGAATCTAAATCTGGATCAACGGGATTCATGTTGTATAAATAAGGATTCCCCGCACAACTTACTAAATAAGGATCTTGTAAGAATCTTGGGGACTGATCGATGCAATTTGTTCCATTTGCAGGAGCAACAAACATGTATGCACTTAAAGTGATGCCTTGATTACCAGCATCTGTTAGATTGGTAATCGAAGCACTTCGTGCGAAATTGTCACACGTAAAAATCCATCCGGCTGCTGGAGGAGTTCCAATCAAAGCGATGGGCGCACTTCGATAAATTACTTTTTCAATTGCACCAATTCCGTTTCCACCATTTGCACCTATTCCACAAGATAATTGGGGCGGTGAACCAACGACGGGGGTACAAAGTGGAGAAATATCTGTTCGAGAAACAAAATTGACCGTAATTTGGGAGATCGTTGGATGATTCCAAACTTTAATGGTTTCCGAAACAGTATTTACTTCAGCACCATTGCAATCTCGGTAGAAAACAAGTTCAAAAACAACATTTCCATTTTGACAAGTCCATGTAATTTCACCCCCCATAACATGAGAAGCACGGGAATAAAGTGTTACAATGACAAATAGAATGGTCAAAAAAAGTGACTTGCGCATAGAGAAATAACGAAAAATATCGGTTTTTAGTATGACGTAAAAATGGATTATTCGTTGGTTGAACCAGCCGTAATTAATGTGAAATTATCCCAAATCAAATACGAGGAAGCCAAATCTTGTAACTCTTTGGTATCAATTTGTTTGATTTTTTCGATTGCATCGTTGTAATAATCAAACTTTAAACCGTGATTTTGTGCATTGAGATACAAGTCCATCATTTGATTTGGACCGTCAGCACTTTTCAAGATCTGTCCTAACATATAGTTGCGAACTAATTCTAACTCATCCTCTGAAATTAATTCGGTGTGAAGTCGTTCCATTTCGAAGCGAATTTCTTTTAATGTTGCTTCAGTTACGTCTTTTCCAACTTCAGTAGCAATGATAAAATATCCTGCAAATTGAGATTCCGAAATCCCACAACCGATTCCATACGTGTACCCTTTGTCTTCGCGGATATTCGACATCAAACGACTACCAAAATAATCTCCAAAAACAGTTTGTAATACACCAAATGCAGTAAAGTCAGCATGGGTTTTGTTAAACAAGGGAATTCCCATTCGAATGGCAGTTTGAACAGCATCCGATTTTTCAATATGTATGTGTCCTTTGTTGGAAATGATTTCGCTTACAAATTCACCTTTTTTAGGTTGAGACCAAGCGCCAATTGCATCGATTAATCGATCTATAAATTGTTGGCTAACATTCCCAACCACAACTACTTTTGTCAAGCCTTGTAAATATGCCTCTTTGTGAAAACGTTTCATCGATGGAATCGAAATATGGTCAAAATCTTCAGTAGTCAATAAGCGATTGTAGTCTGCATTTCCTGCAAAAAGATTTTGTTGAAAAGCACGACGAGCAAGCATGTTTACTTTTTCCAAAGAAACGAGGTGTCCTTGTTTGCGTTCACGAAGTAAATCACTTACTTCTTGTTCATCAAAAGCAACTTCTTGTATGGCATTAATCAAGATTTCGACTGCTTTTTCTGCATTTTTTCGAAGACAATACAAACTAACAACAGCCAATTCTTGTGCAATTTCTTGATCGATATATGCACCAAGACTATCGAGTTCTTCGTGTATTTTCGTAGAGCTTTTTGTTGCTGTTCCCGAAAGCAAAAGTCCATTCACAAAACTTGCAAGTTTCTCTTCACTGCGAATTGTTCCTGCATCAAAGTGAAATTCGATTCGAACGGTCTCATCTGCCACTTCTTGCATCCAAAAAAGTTTAACAGAGGGAGTAATATCAAACGTATGTGGTTCGACGAAGCGTATTGCTTGTAGCGGTTTTAATTCGGGTGCGATTTGGCGATTTATCATATTGCTTTGACTTTTAATAACGAACAATTGGTTTGATTTAATAAAACATTGGCCATGTTTTGCATGTGTTCGGGTTGAATGCGGGCATAAATTTCGGCTTCTTGATTAATTCCATCTGCGTCGCCAAGTAATTCAAAAAGAGCTAAATTCATTGCGCGATTGAGCAAACCTTGTTCTTGGAATTCTTTTGCTGTTTGAATTTTATTTTTTAATCGATCCAATTCAGAATGGTCCAATATTTCGGATTGGATTTTTGCAATTTCTTTCCACAATGCGGCATCTAATTCTTCAAACGAAATTCCGGGAGACAATTTACCGCTAATGACAAATAATCCTTCGTCGAGTGAGCCTGTTATAAATGCACCGATTTCAGTGACTAGTTTTTGTTCTTTTTGAATCGAAACATATAAGCGAGAAGATTTATCTCTACCTAAAGCATCCGAAAGAATATCAGCAACATAATAATCAGGCGATCTACGTTCGGGCATTTTGAATGCGTAATAAAAAGCATCGGAAGGAACTTTGCGTTCGATGATTTTTTCACGGAATTCATGTTGAATAGGTTCTTTAGGTAAAATACGTGGAGGTTTGATTCCAGCAGGAATATCGCCATACCATTTTTCAACTAAGCGTTTTATTTCATCCAATTCAAAATTACCTGCTATACACAATATAGCATTGCTTGGATTGTAATGTTTGGCAAAAAAAGATTTCACATCGTGCATGGTTGCATCTTCTATGTGCTTGATTTCTTTTCCTATGGTTGCCCATTGATAAGGGTGTTCATGATATGCAAGCGGTCTCATTTGCAACCAAACATCTCCGTATGGTTGATTCAAATAACGTTGTTTGAATTCTTCAATAACAACACTGCGCTGTGTTTCCAAGCTTTTTTCTGTAAAAGCAAGCGACAACATTCGATCTGATTCGAGCCAGAGTGCCGTTTCGATATTTTGCGCCGGAATGACATCGTAATAATTTGTAACGTCGTTGGATGTAAATGCGTTACTTTCTCCTCCAGCATGTTGAAGAGGAGCATCGAAGTCAGGGATGTTAACAGAACCGCCAAACATCAAATGTTCAAATAAATGAGCGAAGCCTGTTTTGTTTGGATCTTCGTCTCGTGCACCAACATCAAATAAGGTGTTCACAACCGCCATCGGGGTTGTTGGGTCTTTGTGAAAAATGACTTTTAGTCCGTTGGGTAATGTAAATCGTTCGAAATGGATCATGACTAAAATTGAAATTTGGATGAATTTTGTTCGGCTAAAGCCTGTTTATATTCGGAAATAAGTTCTTCAATGATGTCTTTGGCAGGTTTGATTTCATGGATTAAACCAGCAATTTGTCCAACCTCAAGTTCACCTTCTGTCAAATCACCCAAGAACATTCCTTTTTTTGCTCGACCTTTGCCGAGAAGTTTTTCCAGCTCTTCAGAGGAAGTGCCTTTTTGATAAGCTTTCATTACTTCATCAAAGAATGGATTTCGAAGTAAACGGACGGGAGTGAGTTCTTTTAACGTTAACAAAGTATCACCTTCTTTCGCCGCTAAAACAGCTTGTTTGAAGTTTTCGTGTGCACTTGATTCGGGTGTTGCAATAAAGCGACTTCCAATCTGAACGGCATCAGCACCTAAGTTTAGAGCAGCTAGTATTCCACGTCCAGTTCCAATTCCACCAGCAGCAATTAGTGGGATTGAAATGGCTTCTTTTACCATGGGAATCAAACAGAAAGTAGTTGTTTCATCTCTTCCGTTGTGTCCTCCGGCTTCAAAGCCTTCAGCTACAACCGCATCCACTCCAGCTTCTTGTGCTTTTAAGGCAAATTTTACACTTGAAACAACATGAACTACAGTAATTCCATTTTCTTGTAAGGTCTTTGTCCATGTTTTTGGATTACCAGCAGAAGTGAAAACGATCGGAACTTGATGTTTGATAATCGTTGCTACATGTTTGTCAATATCAGGATAGAGCATCGGTAAATTGACTCCGAACGGTTTGTTTGTTGCAGCTTTACATTTGATGATGTGTTCTTCCAAAATTTCTGGATACATGGAGCCTGATCCAATGATTCCTAAACCACCCGCATTGGAAACAGCCGAAGCCAATTCCCACCCTGAGCACCAAATCATTCCTGCTTGGATGATGGGATATTGTATATTGAAAAGAGATGTAATTCGATTTTTTTCCATATTGTATTGTGAAACTCAAAAGTACAAAATATTCTAGCGTCTAAACTTGAAATTCATGGAATCTCATTATTTCAGACTTATTTTTTCACCAACCTTGTCGCATTTCCCATTTTCCTAATTCATCGTTTAGCTCCCACGCTTTAAGGATACGGATACCTTCATAATTTTCGGTTGATGTTTCGTCCAAGGTGATGATCCATTTTTCGTAATTGTCTTTCACTTTCAAAAGCCAATCCACTTCTCGTTGAAATGTAGTTTCATTTTCAATGGAATAAGCTACTTGTATGTATATTTTACGACCAAATTTTTCCGCAAGAAAATCAATTTCTTTGTTTCTGTCTACACCAACATACACATCAAATGTTCGGGCAAGCAACATCAAATAAACGCTGTTTTCAAGCATATATCCTAGTCCGTGTCTTGTTCCACCAAATAAGTAAGTATGAAACGCCAAGTCATTTAAGTATAGTTTGACGTTACCGCCTAAAAGTTCTTTCCCTTTTAGATCAAATCGATTGCATTCGTGTAATAAAAATGTATCACACATGTAATTGACATAATTGGAAAGGGTTTCGTAACTTGTTTTTCGTTTTTTACTTTCCCAATATTTGACCAAGTTTGAAACAGAAGTCAAATTCCCAAAATTGTTCACCATGTAGTTGAAAAGATCGAGTAACAAAACCGTATCTTTTACTTGATATCGTTGGATCACATCTCGGAGTAAGATCGTATCGCGCAAAGCGCTTAAGTATCCTCTTCGTGATTCTTCGGAAGGCAAGTGATACAATTCGGGAAGCCCTCCATGTTGCATGAATTCTAAGAATGTGGTTCGATTCATCGGCAACTGAAGCGAGTCGCAATGTTCTTGATAACTAAATGGTAAAACTTCCAATTGAACATATCTACCAGATAACAAGGTAGCTAATTCTCCAGAAAGCATCGTTGAATTAGAGCCAGTTATGTAGATTTCTATGTCTTGTGTAAAATCTTGTGAAAGAGAATTGATCACGCGTTCCCATTGATCGATGAGTTGTATTTCATCGATGAAAACATGGTATCTCCCTTCGGGTTTGAATTTTTTGCGATATGCTTCAACAAAATGAAAAAGGTCCATATAGTTCTGGAGAAAACCATACTCCACATATTCAGCATTGATATAAAGCGTGTTTTTTCTTGGAACGCCACTATTTATTAATTCTTGGATACATTGCCGAAGCAAAAAGCTTTTCCCTGTTCTTCGTTGGCCAACTAAAACTTTTACCAAACGTGTGTTTTGAAAACTCTTTAGCATTGCCATATAGGTGGTTCGATAAAAACCAACTGCTGGAGATGTTTTCCAGAAGTTAAATTTTTCAACCTGTGCTAAATGATTTTTCATAACTCAAAAAGATTACACAAATTTATTTATTTAATCTGAATAATCTACATTTTTTGCATTTTTTCAAGTTATAAATGAAAAATTTGCAATTTTATCATTTTTTTCAGTTGTGTTTTTAGTTTTTTATAAGTCTAAGAGATAGTTGCCCTAGGAGTGCAAGAGCAATAACTAGTACACATCCAATCACATTTAGCAATAAATAACTGATTAGCTCTTGTTGATGAACAAATAGAATGTAAATGACGATTACTAAAATTTGCGTGATGACTCCTGACCAAAATACGATGTTTCCATTGGTTTTCCGAAAGAAAAATGCTAGTAAAAAGATACCCAACACATTTCCATAAAAAATCGAACCGACGATGTTTACCAATTGGATCAGATTTTCAAACAAACTGGCAGAAAGTGCAAAACCAATACAGATAAGTCCCCAAAGAATGGTGAAGAATTTGGATGCTTTGACATAATACATCGGCGATTTTTCTTCTTTTAGAAAACGTTTGTATAAGTCGACCGAAGTTGTCGTGCCTAGTGCATTTAATCCCGAAGCAGAGGAAGACATAGCTGCAGAGAGAATAACAGCTAAGAGTAAACCAACCAATCCTTCTGGCAAGTAATTCAATATGAAGTGGATAAATACATAGTCTTTATCGTTTGCTTCGATGGTTGGATTTGCTTTTTGGATCAATTTTTTTGCCTTTTCCCGATTTTTCCGATCTTCTTGATTTAAGCGTTGAATCGATGGTAAAAGTGTTTCTCGTTTACTTTCATCGGCTTGCAAATAATTGATTTGAAGTGCTTTTTTGGTTTCGTGAATGGTTTTGCTTTTTTCCTCTAAATTTTTGTAATTTTCGGAATAGGTACTTTGTTCGATGCTTGCAACCGCTTTCGGATTGAAATTCAATGGGGAAGAATGAAATTGAAAAAACACAAAAACCATCACTCCGACTAAGAGTATGAAAAACTGCATGGGAATTTTGAGTATTCCATTGAAGATGAGTCCAAGTTGACTTTCACGAATGGATTCTCCAGAAAGATAGCGACCTACTTGAGATTGATCTGTACCGAAATAGGAGAGTGATAAAAACAAACCGCCAAAAATCCCATTCCAAAAAGTATATCGATTGCTTGGATCTGTAGAGAAATCGAGGACGTTTAATTTGTCATTTACACCGGCTAATTCCAGTGCATTTGAAAAAGTTACGTCGTCTGGCAAATAGGAAAGAATCATGAAAAATGCGATAAACATACCAGACATGATGATAAACATTTGCTGTTTTTGCGTCACATTCACTGCCTTTGTTCCTCCTGAAACGGTATAAATGATGATGAGTCCTCCAATTGTGAAGATGACATAGTTTAATTCCCATCCTAATATGGTCGAAAGGATGATGGCAGGTGCAAAAATGGTTAAACCTGTACCAAGGCCGCGTTGAATTAAAAAAATGATTGCAGCTAAAGTTCTCGTTTTGAGGTTGAATCGTTCTTCGAGGAATTCATATGCCGTGTATACACGCAAGCGATGAAACAATGGAATAAAAACAATACAAATAATAATCATAGCGATGGGAAGACCAAAATAGATTTGAACGAATCCCATTCCGTCGTGATACGCTTGACCAGGAGTAGACAAAAAAGTAATCGCACTGGCTTGTGTTGCCATAACAGACAGACCGACAGTCCACCACTTAGCTTCGTTGTTACCCAATATAAATTCGTTCATATTTTTACTCCCACGGGATTTCCATGTTCCGTAAATAACAATAAACAAAAGGGTTCCAATCAGGATAATCCAATCAATTACTTCCATCAGCGTGTATATTTTTGCATGAACCAATAAAAGAATACCAGCAACATTACATTAATGACAAGTACTAGTGTGTATTCTTTTTTCCAGCGTTTTTCAGGAGTCGTTTTCATTTTCCGAGGGATAAAATGTTTGCTATTAATCGAAATGCTCCAGGAACACCAGCAGGTAATTCGCGAAAGAAACTGATTCCGGTGTAAATGTAATGTCCTTTTCCGTAAGGTAGAACAAGTAAAATTCCGTCTTTAGCTGACTCTCCTTGATCGTTTGCACTTAAAACTGCTTGAAAATTTGGATCCCATTGATTGGGGAAATATAATCCAATTTCTTGTGTCCATCCATCAAAATCAGCTGTTGTCAGTTTGTTTGGGTAATTTAAAACAGGATGGTCAGGGAGTAGAAATCGCACATCGGCTTGTTCCTCTGTAACTCGATCACGCGAAATTTGAAGAGGAAGTGGAGCTATATCTTTAACAGTTAGTTTTCCAGCTGTGTTGTATTGAACAAGCATGTTGCCTCCAGCTTTCACATAATCAAACAAAATCGCTTGAATATTTGCCATACTCTCCACTGTATTGTATGCCCGGATCCCAATAACAACGGCATCGAAATCCTTGATTTTTTCAGCTGTAATTTGTTCGGGTGTTAGCGTGATAACTTCATAGCCAATTTGTCGAAGTGAACTTGCCACACCATCTCCAGCACCTTCGATGTAGGCAATTTTCTTTCCTTTGGTTTGCAAATCTAGATTTACTAATTTACCTGAAGCAGGAAGAAAAACAGTTTGTTCAGGAATATGATTGTATTGAATTTGCACGGATTTGGAGGTGAATTCTTCTCCATTGGATGTTGTTATTTTGGGTGAAATTTCTCCCGTTTCACTTGTTGAATTTGCGGTTACGAGAAAGACAAATGAGCTGTTTGGTTTTAATTCTTTGCCATTTAATTGAATTTCTTTGGGGTTTATTTCCCATCCTTTGGGCGTGTTTAAGCTGAGTGTTGCTGATTCAAATGGGGAATTTGCCTGAACATTTACACGAATTTCTTTGGTTTTGGCTCCATGAAAAAGAGAAACGTCTTCGTTAAGCTGAACCGAAAAAGAGGGGATTACTTCCAAAGGTTTGTGAACTTCACCACGAACAGGATCATTCATTTTAAAATCAATCGGAAATTCAAATGTTATCGGAGATTTGTGTAAAATCAATTCCATTTGAACAGAATAGAATGCAGGTGTTTCGGGTTTCCCTATCCACAAAGGATTTTCGACAAAATACATGCCTTCCGTTATGCCTTCATTCAACCAATATGAATTGGTAAGCATTGCATTATTCGCAATTTTCAACGTGTCTTTGATGATTTTCTTCTCATTTTGGTTTAAGACAAAACTATTTTTTTGACGAGACTGTTGGTTGATTTGATACGAATTTACGTGTGTTTTCGCATTTTGTCTTGCCGTGATTTCAATAGAAAGCGCTACATTTTCTCCTTTTGTTACTTTGTGTTTGGCTGCATTTGCTTCGAGGTGAACACCAGCACAAGCAAGAAGGATCGCTTTGATTTCTTCCGTTTTGATTTTTCGCCAATGATCATTTTTCAATTGAACAATCAATAAATAAGCTTTTTCCAGTTCGGGTAAACTTTTTTCAGGATGTTGAAAATCGAAATTCTGTTCCACTTTTTTCAGAATTTTCCCGATTGCTTCTCCGCCTGGAATACGTGTCCAAGTGGTGTTGATTCCTTCGAAAATATCCGTTGAATCACTTGGCATGGTGCCTTTGATCAATTCCAAATATTCCACTTCAGCACCCCGACTTGAACTGGTACCAAATCCTTGTGATTGATGTTGACTTCGGCTCAAAGCAGAAATTTCGCTATTTGAATATCCTGTTAATGGATCATATAATCCAGTTGGGATTGCACAAAAATTTGATTTGTCAGCGGCATCGAATTTTTCTTGACTTCCGAAGAAAAACCACGATGTGTTGAAGTAAACTCGTTTGGGTTGCCAAGGAGTAACATAATTTAATTGATCTTTAAACTGAGTCGGGTCATTTGCCAATGAAAAAGCCTCTAAGCTCAACAATGCGGAAGCGGTATGATGGCCATGTGTGGTGCCAGGAGTACGGTGATCGAAACGATTTATGATAACATCAGGTTTGAATTCGCGCATGATTTGAACAACATCTGCCAAGACGTCCTTTTTATTCCAAATTTGAAAGGTTTCATCTGGTGTTTTTGAAAAACCAAAATCATTTGCTCGAGTGAAATATTGAATTCCACCATCCGTTTGACGCGCTTTTAATAGTTCTTGCGTTCGAATGACCCCCAGTAATTCACGCAATTCAGGTCCAATTAAATTTTGGCCTCCATCGCCTCGAGTAAGAGACAAATAGGCTGTTCGTGCATGAACATGATTGGCATAATGAGCAATTAGTTTCGTGTTTTCATCATCGGGATGGGCGGCAAGGTAAAGTACCGATCCCAAGAAATTCAGTTTTTTGATTGCTTGATAAATTTCACCTGAACTCCGAAGCGAATGTTGTTGACCAAAGCAGATATTTTGAAAAAGAAGAAATAAAAAGAGAATTTTTTTCATATGTTTAAACTAAAAGTTCCATGTTTGTTGGGTAAAAATAAGGAATTAATTCATTCTATTTTTCGAAAACGTTTGTAGGAAAAATCGGTTTCTTCCGGCCATGAATCTGCTACTATAAATGCCGTTTGATAGGTGTTTTCTTGTATCCAACCAATGTGAACACTTTGAAGCTTTTGCGGATTTTCTTTGAAATAAGTCCGAACATCGTTTCTAAAAACAGTTGGAATTCGCTCTGATGGAATCACAGTATCACTCAACCAAAATGGACGCATCAGAATGGTAAATGTTTGTTCTTTATCAAACTGCTGTAAAAATGATTCCATCCGAAAAATTTCACCCCTTAGAGCATCGGGTTGAAAAGAAAGTGGAAATTCTTCTTTTTTGGGCAAATACCATTTTCCTTTTAGAAAAGCGTGTGAAAAATCAATTTTTATATCCAGAAAACGTTTACTCAGCGGGAGTTGGTGGTGTAATATGTGATTCCATTTTACATCCAAACGGTCGTTTGCACTTGGTCCAATCCATTGTGAGAATTGATTTTCGGGGTGTGTTTGGCAATAATATTTCACAGCAACTTCCCAGTGATATCGCTTTTGCTTGAAACAAAAAATAAAATCAATTTCACCTTCCGTTATTCCGTTTGGAGGAAATTGTAAATTGTGGTATTCCAGTGTGATAAAGGAAACTTCTTTCAAGAAAAAATGCACAAAATGTTCGAATAAATAACCCAAACGCTTTGTTTTTAATTGAGCGATCCAAGCTTTTAAAGGAAACGGATTTTTATCTAATTCGTAAAACCAGTCGCGACTTTGTTCTTCCCATTCAGCGAGCAGAGTATAGGGTACAAGTGCGTCTTTCCATTGATTTTCATTCAATAATGGAGGAGAAAACATCACCCAATACAGATCGCGAACGAGTGCATTTTCAAATGTTGGAATGATGGAATGAAAGCTTGCCGACAACATGCACTAAAGTTAACGGATTGAATGAGAAAATGTTCAATTTGTAGAGGTTTTATCAAGACTACTTCCGTATTTTTGCTGTAAAATTTGGGTATGGAAGCACAATTTCACTTTCGAAAATTTATTTTCAAACAACCAAGCGGTACAAGTCGCGGAATATTAACGGAGAAATTGGCTTGGTTTATTGAATTAAAAGAGGATCGTTTTCCAAATCGAAAAGGAATAGGGGAATGTAGTGTAATTCCAGGTCTTTCACCCGATTTTGATTCCATCGATCAATATGAACAGAAATTACGAGAGGCGTGTAGCCAGATTCACGAAATTACGTCACTACTCCAAGATGGAGAAGCAATTTTTTCTTCATCCTGGATTCAATTTCCATCCATTTTGTTTGGTATTGAAACAGCTTTGTTGGATTTGAATTCCAATGAAGACGGAATTTTGTTTCCCTCTGATTTTACCCAAGGGAAAAAGAAAATCGCCATCAATGGACTGATTTGGATGGGAGATGAAGCATTTATGCAACAACAAATTGAAGAGAAATTAAATGCTGGATTTTCTTGTATTAAAATGAAAGTGGGAGCCATTGATTTTGATACAGAGTGGAATTTATTGAAGCAAATTCGTTCCCGTTTTTCTGCAAAAGATTTGATTTTGCGTGTCGATGCAAACGGCGCTTTTTCACCACAAAATGCCTTGGAAAAATTAACGCGCCTTGCTGAATTGGATATTCACTCGATCGAACAGCCAATTTCTGCGGGACAATGGGAAGCTATGAAACAACTTTGCTCCGAAACACCACTTCCCATTGCGTTAGATGAAGAATTAATCGGAATTTCTTCCCGTGAGCAAGCAGAAAAAATGTTGGATGAGATTCAACCTCAATTTATTATTTTGAAACCCAGTTTACACGGCGGTTTAGTGGGTTCAAAACGATGGATTCAACTTGCAGAGGAGCGATCTATTCCGTGGTGGATGACTTCAGCTTTGGAAAGCAATGTTGGATTGAATGCCATTGCTCAGTTTACAGCAACCTACGAGAATCATTTACCTCAGGGTCTTGGGACAGGAAGTTTATATGTGGAAAATACACCAACTCGTTTGCATTTGTCTGGTGGTTGGATGGCGTTTTTACCCACATAAATGTTTAAACGGTTTGTCTCAAAAAAGCATAAAATGGTTTGAAAAGGATGATGAAAAATCCTACACTCATTCCCACTGCATTGGCCACAAAATCAGCTGGATCAAAAGAGCGATAAGGAAGGATGTAATGCAAACTCTCACAAAAAGCACAAAATAAAATTCCAACTATCAGTGATTTAATCAATCGAAGTTCTCGTTTCAAAACAACTGCTCGGGCATAGAATAAAATCGCAGAAGGAAAAAAAAGAATTGCATGAATAAAATGATCTGTTCGAATTCCTAAAAAATATTCATTAAGCTTGATTTTACCGCTCGTAGGAATCACTAGTAAAGTAATTACAGTAAGCAAATAAATCCATGGAAGAATGATATAGAACGATTTCCGATTCATAATTTAAGCGACAATTTCTTCATCCGAATCGATATCCCAACGTTCTACTCGTTTCACACCTTCAATCATTTCAAAACTATGAATCAATTGTTCAAGGTGTTCCTTATCGTAAACCATTACTTGAATTCGACCTTCAAAAATCCCATCATTTGCCTCAAACGAAATGGATTTCATGTTTACATTTAATTGATTTGAAATAATAGCAGTGATTTTGTTAACAATCCCAACATTATCTATTCCGACCAAACGAAGTGAAGCGATATGCGCAGTCAGTTCTTGGCTTTTCCAACGTGCTTTGATACAACGATAGGCCATTTTGGACATCAGATGCTCCGCATTTGGACAGTTGTTTCGATGAATTTTTATTCCTTCGTTGATGGTGATAAAACCAAAAACAGAATCACCTGGGATCGGACTACAACATTTTGCTAGTTTGTATTGTATGTTTTTGAAGTCTTCCCCAATGATGATCGTATCTTCTTTTTTGTTGATTTTTGGGTAAACATCGAGTTCATGTTTGTCTTTCGGAATCGCGGATTCTTTTTTCTCTAGATGAAGAATTCCATTGATGTTTTCAATTTCTCGGAGTTTGGTCAAATCTATTTTACCTTTCGCAATGCGGAAATACAACTCAGTAATGGTTGGCATTTTGAAATATTTCTCCAAGATTTGAATGTTTTCATTTTGGAAACGAATGTTGTATTGCTTGAATTTTCGTTCCAAAATCTCTTTCCCATCCAAAGCAATCGTTTTTCGTTCCTCGTTGAGCGACGATTTAATTTTTTGTTTTGCCCTAGCAGAAACGACAAAACGCAACCATTCTTCGTTTGGTTTTTGTTTCGATGAGGTGATGATTTCGACCTGATCGCCATTTTGAAGTTGGTAACTTAATGGGACCAATTTCGTGTTTACTTTCGCACCAATGCATTTGTCTCCAATGGCAGAATGGATGTCGTAGGCGAAATCAAGAATCGTTGCACCAGTTGGAAGAACGCGCAAATCACCTTTGGGTGTAAAAACATAGATTTCATCCGAGAACAAATTCAATTTGAATTCATTCACAAAATCCATCGCGCTTACATCCGGATTTTCTATGAGATCACGAATCTCAGCTACCCAGCGATCGAATTTAGAATCTTCGTTTTTATTTTCTTTGTATTTGTAATGGGCAGCAAGTCCTTTTTCTGCTATTTCGTCCATGCGTTTGGATCGAATTTGAACTTCCACCCACTTACCTTGTGGTGACATGACGGTTGTATGAAGGGATTCATAGCCGTTTGCCCGAGGAGTCGAAATCCAATCGCGTAGTCGTTCAGGACTGGGTTGATAAAAATCCGTTACAATCGAGTAAATTCGCCAACAATCGGGTTTTTCCAATTCTACAGGCGTGTCAACAATGATGCGAACGGCAAATAAATCATACACTTCTTCGAAAGGAATTCCTTTTGTGAGCATTTTCCGTTGAATCGATGAAATGGATTTGGTTCGCGCTTTGATTTCAAATACATACCCTTCATGTGCCAATGCTTCTCGGATTGGGTGAACAAATCGTCGAATAAAGCGATTTCGAACATCTTGTGTCGATTTTAAACTATTTTCTATCGATTGGTAAATCTCAGGTTCAGTATATTTGAAAGACAAATCTTCTAATTCCGTTTTGATCGAATACAGACCCAATCGATGTGCAAGCGGAGCATAAAGAAATTTCGTTTCGGATGCAATTTTTAATTGTTTGTCCGCACGCATGCTACCGAGAGTTCGCATGTTGTGTAATCGGTCAGCCAACTTAATCAAAACAACACGAATATCGTCTGAAATCGTCAAAATCATTTTACGGAAATTTTCCGCTTGAATCGATGCGTTTTCGTCAAATACCTCCGGAATTTTGGTCAATCCATCGATAATTCGTCTTTCTTTGGCACCAAACAAATCTTCGACATCTTGCAAGGTGATGTGTGTATCTTCAACGGTGTCATGCAGCAAAGCACACACAACACTCGTGGCGCCCAATCCCATTTCTTCAGCACAAATTCGAGCCACTGCAATCGGATGGTAAATGTAAGGCTCACCCGATTTTCGACGCATATCTTTATGTGCTTCAACAGCAACGTCGAACGCTTTACGAATCATTTTCGTACTTTCTCGATTTCGCGTTTTGGTTGCACGCAGCAAACCTTTGAAAGCGTTGAGAATTTCTTTGCGTTCTTGTTCTAAATCAATGTTTGGAAAATCAGGATTATAGTCCGCCATATAGTGATACTCGTTTTGAGATGATTCAATGAACACAAAAATAGGAAAAAACCAAGTTTCTTTTATAACATCTCCTTTTTTTGATACGAAGGATTGTTAAAATGCTGGTTTTAGATGAAATAAAACATTTTAAAATTGATATAATTGAACCGTTTGAACTACCTAAAAAAGGCGAAACGATCACATGTTTGGAAAAAATTTTACCTTTGTCCCAAAGCTAGATATTATGGCAAACAATTTACTAAAAGGAAAAAGAGGGATCATTTTCGGTGCATTGAACGAGCAATCAATCGCTTGGAAAGTTGCAGAACGTGCGCACGATGAGGGTGCAACATTTGTATTGACGAATGCTCCAATCGCTATGCGTATGGGTGAAATCAATGCTTTAGCAGAAAAAACAGGAAGCCAAATTATTCCTGCTGATGCAACAAGTATTGAAGATTTAGAAAACTTGGTTTCCCAATCCATGGAAATTTTAGGTGGAAAAATCGATTTCGTTTTGCACTCGATTGGTATGTCACCAAACGTTCGAAAAGGAAAACATTATACAGATGTAGATTATAAATTCTACAACCAAACGATGGATGTGTCAGCGATTTCGTTGCACAAAACATTGGCTACTTTGTTCAAGCACGATGCGTTGAATGAGTGGGGTTCGGTAGTTGGATTAACATACATCGCTGCTCAACGTATTTTCCCTGATTACAATGACATGGCAGATGCGAAATCTTTGTTAGAGTCAATCACTCGTTCTTTTGGTTATCACTATGGAATTAAAAACAAAGTGCGTGTAAACACCATTTCACAATCGCCAACTTGGACAACAGCAGGAAGTGGAGTAAAAGGTTTCAATGAGTTTTTTAATTATTCGGATCAAATGTCGCCACTTGGAAATGCTCCAGCGCTAGCTTGTGCAGATTACTGTGTTTCTTTGTTCTCTGATTTAACTCGTTACGTAACGATGCAAAACTTGTTCCACGACGGTGGATTCTCGAATACGGGAGTTACGCAACAAGTAATCGAAAAATTTGGAGAGTAATTCAGTACGAATTTATAATATATGAAAGCGGGATCAATTTTAGGTCTCGCTTTTTTATTTTATGGCTTGTAGTTGTTTTCGAACTTTACGTGCAGCACCATAAAATGCCGGTGTTTGCGGTTGCTGTGCCACTATGTCAATGGCTGATTCCAATTCGGTTTTTAGTTCGGGATAATTTTTCAAAAACCGAACAATCATGTACATCGAATAAGCTTTCAAAGCAACTTTGCTTTCTGAGCTAAGCAATTCCCGAAAACAAAAATCCAACAATTCTCCTTCTCTGTGTTCGATTAGGGGAAGATCGAGTAACATCCCCAGTAAATTTCGCTGAACGGAATGATTATTTGTTTGAAGTATCACATCGATTAAACGCGAATGATACGAATTTAATTCCTTTGGTTTTCGTTTTGATACATGGGCAAACAACCAAGAGCTGTATTCTGGAAATGGATAGTTCTCTTCGTACAACAATTGCAAAACACCTTCCGTCAATGTGGAATCCGCAAGTAGTTCATCGACAAATCGCGTGTAATTTCGATCAGCGTGAAACGAAAGAATAAAATCACGAGGACTTTGCATGGGGGAAAGGTAAGGGTAAATTTTGGAGAACTGAAAAGTGAACGGAAAATTATTTTTGGTTTTTTTTCAATCATTTGAAGGAATGTCTGCGGAGTCATTACTGCAATGGAAGCATTTCGATAATCTTTTATATTTCGGGTAATGATTGCGTCGATTCCTTGAATAGTTAGCGCTGTTGAATATTGAATTGAATCTTCAAAATCAGTAAAATCATTTTTCAGTGCATTTAGAATCTCTGACTTATTTGTGCCAATAACTTCTGTCATTTCAACTAGAGCTTCAATCACTTCAATTGTTTTAAAATGGCCAACAAATTTTCTAACAATGTAATAAATATTTGAAATGCTAACAGCCGAAACAAAAAGTTTAACTTTACCTTTTTCTTGTAATTCAAAAATTTCACTTGCCGGATTAACAAAAGGTTTTCTGTCGGTAAAAAAATCAATGATTACATCTGAGTCAATAAAAAGTTTATAGACCATACTTTTTTGAAAGTTCTTCCGTTAACGTTTGTTTGTAATCAAAATTTTCATCCGTTTTTAGGATCCCTCTTAACTTTCGAACGCGAGAAGATAATTGCTTTTCTTTAATTTTTTTTCGATCACTCGTAACAAATTTGAAATAGTTTTCAACCATTTCTGAGAGGCTTTGACCTTTTTCTTTTGCATATTTCTTTGCAATTTCAATCACCTCTTTTTCAATTGTTAATGTTAATTTGGTGTTCATTTGGATGCTTTTAAACAAAGATAGGTGTTTATTTTAATTTTTACAACACAAGAATTCTTGAGGAAAAATTATTCGTTCAAATTATAAAAAAGAATCCCGCTTCGAAGCATCACGTTCGAGAGCGGGAAACTCATGCATCACAGTTTTACAAATGGATGCAGCAACAGTCCGTTACCTACCTGCAAGAGATAAGTTCCCCGTTCTAGTTGGTTGACTGAAATACTGGTTTTGAATTCGGTCGCTACTATCATTTTGCCTTGAAGATCGAAAATGCGAATCGTTTCGTTGGACATAGTTTCATTCCAACCTTCTATTTGGATGGTTTCTAAAGTCGGGTTCGGATACAATCGAATGGCTTCTTGACCTAGTTCTGAAGTTGAAAGTACAATGAGTGGATAGCAATCACTTGTCCGTGAACAGCCTGAAGCAGAAGTTACAGTGACACCATATTCACCTGAAGTTGATGCAACAAAAGTGGCTTCATTTTCTCCAGAAATTGGATTGTTTGTTGCACAATCAAACCATTGGTAGGATGCGGCATTGGGTACTAGTAACGTGGAATCATTCAGTTGAACTACATCGATCGAAGGGTTTTCTAAACGGGTAAAATGTAGTGTAATCAATGAATTACAACCTGAACTGTTTTCAACAATAAAAGTCGGTGTTT
>CAYRMV010000026.1:0-30188 GCA_964425255.1 uncultured Flavobacteriales bacterium | reverse complement strand
ATACTTAACTTCAATCAACTATAGTCTACATATTGATCTTTCATTGAAAAAATTCAACTTTTTTCATCAACTTCAAGGTCGATTATTGTTAAAGATTGATAAAAACGTTACATTCTTTTAACGTAAAAACAATAGTAATACTATCCATTCAATCAAAGAAAGACAATATAAACTATTTATTTACAATCACTTAATTCAAAGAGAGAATAAAAGCATGTACAAATCATAAAATATATTTATAATATTCATAAAATAGATAAATAAAAAACCTGACTGAACTGCAACTATCTTTGAGTAAACCATTTAAAACAAAGCGTCATGGAAACAAAAAAAAGAAATGAAACAAAGATTTTACTGTTGTTATTAGGAAAAGCACTTGCTGTTTTCGTGTTAATACTTAGTGTGATTGCATTCGCATTACCCAATTCAGTTTTGAACGATCTGGTACAATTCGAACAACATCATTTTTTTTTATTCTGCTTTTTATCTGTTGGAGCATTCCTTTTATTTTATCGGTTGTATTTATCCGCAACGGAGGAAAATGGTCGAATAAAGAAACAACTTAATAACATGAGAAATTCGTTTCAAACGAACGCAAAAAACATTCATACTTTCGCAATAGATTTAGCCCAAACTCAAGTGGTTGACAAAAAAGAAATCGGTCGTTTGCGTTTTTCTTCGGAAGATATTTTATCTACGAAAGAAGAAAAAACAAAGCGTGAAAAGGAATTAGAAAAGGCACTTATTTTAGGTAATTCACACAAACATAAAGTGAAGATTTTCTTCAAAGATTTTTATTCACTCAAGCAAGTGGAAACAACCATTTGGTCGGTGGATGATAAATATGTCATTTTAAAAGAAGGGGTTGTATTACCCAAAAAAGCAATTTTTCAAGTGGTGGTTTAAATTAGTTTTCAAAAAGGAAAAGATGGAAAACTCAGAATCATTGTTCACAAATCTTCGTTACCATTTAGTCCAAAATAAAAAATATTTTTAAACAAAAAAAATCAATATTGACATCTTAAACTCAATCCCCCACTGTATCTTTGGGGGATTTTTCATCTAGTAATCATGACTAAATTTCTTGTTTTAACTTTTTCATTCGTACTATTTGTATTCAATTTAAGCGCTCAAAACAATCGCTCTTTTGTGTCAAATCAAATAGGTTGGTACAATTGTTTCGCCACATTTAAAATTTCTGAAAAAATGGGGTTTCACGGCGAATACCAATGGCGAAGAGTTGATTACATTAAAAATTGGCAACAAAGTCTCTTGCGGGTTGGAGTTAACTATCAATACAATCCCAATATCTTATTCCGACTCGGATATGGATGGATCGAAACATTTCCTTACGGCGAAATTCCCATTCAATCTATGGGAAAAGATTTTACAGAACACCGCATTTTTCAAATGATGCAACTTCAACAAACAGAAGGAAAAATTCAATTTTCACATCGATTTATGCTCGAACAACGATTTATTGGAGTTTACAACAATGAAACCAGTGTAAGCGAAGATTCATTTTCATTTCTTAACAGAATTCGATATATGTTCCGACTTCAAGTTCCAATTTCACTAAAAAACAAAGAGAAATCAAAGCCGTATTTTGCATGTTACGATGAACTATTTATCGGATTCGGTAAAAATGTGAACGCGAATATTTTTGACCAAAATCGAATAGGAATCGTTTTCGGATACAATTTCAACGACCGATTCCGTTTCGAAGCAGGTTATTTGAATCAAACTTTACAATACGGAAGACTGATCGATAATCAGTTTGTTTTCCAAAACAACAATGGATTAATTTGCAATGCCCATTTTCAACTGGGAATAAAAAAACGGAAATAAAACAAAAGTTTCATCCATTTAACCATTTTACGTTCAAATCAGTATATATTTTCAACCAAAGTAGAGACAAATTTGTTGTCACTACTCTACCTCATACGCCTGCAAAATCTCGTAATATGGGACTTCCAATAAATCAGCCAACTTTGTTGAAGGATTTTCTTTCATGTAAGCCTGAACCATTTTCCACCCCAAGTATTGCCCCAAGCGATCAGGGACTTTTTCGGGCAAACCAACCGTAAACGGTGCTTCTTTCAACAAATTGTTTCGTTCGCGTTCTTGGGGCGAAAACAACAATTTTTCATCCACTAAATATTTCCAAAGCGAAACCTCATTTTCTTTCGCCCATTGATAATCAGCATCTGAATAACGTATTAAAATAGCTTCCTTTTCATCGGGAAAAGCGGCTTGTGTAAAATAGATGATTTTCCCCCATCGGATCATCTCAGAAGCAAAATTCTCACTCGTTTCGGGTATGACATGCGTCATCAACCAAGCGGCTAACACATCTCGCGACAAATACTTCATTTCCATTCCTTCTTTCACCCATTGAAATATTTGGTCTTCAGGCAATTCTTGAATCACTTTTTCTTTCGACCCAAGGTATCGCTCCACACCAATTGCAACGGAAGTTTGAGAGCAAAAAACACTGCTCGCAAAAAAGGAATTCATGTAGACCACGGAATTTGGCATTTTTGCTTTGGGCAAATGATAGCGAATGTGTTTAAATCCATCCAAAATCTTACTTTCTTGTTCTTGAAATTCGTTTCTTTTTGATTGTATCACACGCTCCAAACGTTTTATATAAGGATCATTTACAAACAATTGAATCCGTTTTGCTGTACCTGTGTCAGAAAGCTTACCAACTCCCAAGCAATAGCCCAATTGGTAATCTAGTATTTCAGAAGGTAGATTTTTTTGACCTTTTAGCGTAGAAACGAGTTTTTCTTCGGGTGTATTGATCAATAAAGAATCTAAATTTACAATAGGTAAATCGATTTCTACCTCAGAAACATCTACATCCAAGGGATCAGAAGAGCAGGAAACGAATAAACTAAGTAGAATAATCGGAGTGAAAAATCTTTTTATAGTCATGAAATATGCGTAATATTGCACATCAAATTTAATCATATTCACGAAATTGAACTTGAAATTCAAGTTTACTTTAATTCGCTTAAACATGAAAAAAGTAGTAGGAATTTGCTTAGGAATTGCATTTGGATTGCAAACATGGGCACAAGAAGCAGCTGACAAAAAAATTCAAGCCGGATTGATTATTGGAACGGGATTGAATTTTCAACGAATGGGTACAAAACAAATGTCAACCAATGGCGTTGGAGGAGATTTTAATATTGGTGCTAACTTAAACTTTGGTTTAAATGACAACATTGCTTTTACCACTGGTTTAGAATTGGATTTCTCTTCAACTAAGTATGAAGCTTCAGCATTAACATCAACAAATGCAAAAACAGAAACCTATTACAATTTCGTTGATACGGATATTTTAAACAAAGAGGAAGCTTCTTCAGGTTCAAATACTTTGTTTCGTTTAACAGAACGCAAACACAGTGCAACGTATTTAACTATTCCAACGATGTTGCTTTTCCGTACGAAATACATTGGGTACTTCCGTTATTTCGGGAAATTTGGTCTACGCAACTCAATTTTAGTTGGAAATAAAATCAACGATAAAGGAGATGTATTTGATCCAACAACATTAACATTTTCTGCATCCGAAAACTCACGTATGGAAGCTGGAAACGATTTGTTTTTCTACAAAGGTTCCGTTGGTTTAGCAGGTGGTGCTGAGTGGAATTTCTCCGGCACAACAGTACTTGCAGCAGAACTTGGATTTTACTACGGTTTCACTCCATTGTACTTCTCACCAAAAGAAGATAAACGTCATTTGTATTCAATAGAAAATGTGAATGGAACATTGGCTCGTCGTTATTTCAACAACGATGCTAACCAGTCTCAATTGATGTTGAAAGTTTCTATTTTGTTCTAATATTTTGAAAAGCGAACTCGTCAATCAACACATTGTGCAATGGCTTTCCGATTACGCGGATAAAGCACATGCAAAAGGGTTTATTATAGGCATTTCGGGAGGAATCGATTCTGCGGTTACCTCCCTACTTTGTGCTCAAACCGGAAAGAAAGTTTTGGCATTAACTATGTCGATTCGCCAAACAAAAGCGGAATACAGTCGTGCGAAAGAACATTTAGCGAATTTGCAACAACGATTCCCCAATGTGGAAGTTCAAGACATCGATCTGACAAGTGCTTTTGAACAACTCGAACAATCATTCCCTAGCGATACTTCGGAACACTTCCTTGCAATGGCCAACACGCGGTCTCGTTTGCGTATGTTAACGTTGTATGCTCTTGGTCAGTCGAACGGTTTGTTGGTTGCAGGTACAGGAAATAAAGTGGAAGACTTCGGAGTAGGTTTTTACACAAAATACGGCGATGGAGGTGTTGACTTAAGTCCTATTGCTGATTTAACCAAAACACAGGTATTTCAATTAGCTAAGCATCTTTGTGTAGTAGATTCAATCCAAGTTGCCGCTCCTACGGATGGTTTGTGGGAAGATGGTAGAAACGACGAAGACCAAATTGGAGCCACATATCCTGAATTAGAATGGGCCATGGATTTCGATGGAGATGAAGAAAATTTGAATCAACGTGAGAGAGAAGTTTTGTCTATTTACCGTCGCTTACACGCTCAAAACAAACACAAAATGATTCCGATTCCTGTTTGTTTGGTACCGAAGGAATATTTTTGACCAAGGTTATTTTAATTTATTCCGCAAGATTTCATTTAATTTAGCGTAGTCAATGGTATCTAATCCATGTTTACCTGGAATTGTGTAAAATTGAGCTTCCTTAAGCAAGTAATCAGTAACGAACCGCGTTTCGCCTTCTTTCACCATCGCATCATTTTCAGCGCGCAACAAGGTCACAGGAATCGAAATATTTTTCCATGATTCTTTTCCAATACGATCCAAAGCACCTAGACTTAACATCAACAGCTTGGTTTGTTCCAAAACATACTTCCACCGATTCTCCCCATGATATGCTTGCAATTGTTTTGCATAAGCAGGTACTTTTTCTTCGATTAAAGCTGGATTCAAAAAGCGTACCTCCTGTTCAGAAGAAGCAGGATTCCAATCAAACTTGGTTCCCAAAGTTATTATTTGCTCCAATTGCTTCGGATAATTTAATGCAAATTCCAAAGCGATGTACCCGCCCATGCTGTAACCAAAAATGGAAAATGTTTCTATTTGATTGACTCGAATGTATTCGGCAATGTTTTCAACAAAATAGTCAATCGAAAAAGTAATCTCTTTTCGGTTTCCGCCATGTCCATCGAGATCGATGAAATGCCAATTGTATTCATCAAACCATTGTGAATCGTGTTTTTGGCACCACAAAATCCAATCTTGAAATGATTGAGAACAACCCAATGCGCCATGTATACACAAAATCGTTTTTTTCATGTAAGAAAGGTAATAAATTCCTGTATATTATAAAAATGTTCTCTCAAGTGAAATAAAAACCATCTTGAAAAAATATCAAAATGACGGAAATCAATTAAATTGCGTCAGCAAAATGACGGAAATCTATTAAATTACGTCAGTAAAATGACGGAAATCTATTAAATTGCGTCAATTAAAGTGGGTGAAAGATAAAATTAAGTACCTTTATCACAGATATTAACAGTGAAATTCACACAAAATGAAACGTTTATGATAACTCGATTTCAAGAAAAAGCGATTTTAAATAGGTTAATACCCAACAAAGTTATTGTCTTACTAGGAGCGCGAAGAGTTGGAAAAACAGAATTAATCAAACGAATCATTGCACAAACAAGTGAAAAAGTACTATTTCTTACCGGTGATGATGTAGAAACTCACAGTTTAATGGAAATAAGAAGCGTTTCTAATTTTAAGCGCTTAATCGGAGACCATCGCCTACTCATCATAGACGAAGCGCAAGACATTCCTGATATTGGCAAGAAACTAAAATTAATGGTCGATCATATCGAGGGATTAAAAATTTTGGTGACAGGATCTTCTGCCTTCGAACTTCACAATCAAATTGGAGAACCCTTAGTTGGAAGAATGTATCAGTTCCACTTATTTCCAATTGCTCAAATGGAATTTTCTGAAACAGAAAACTACCCAGAAACAAGAAGTAAATTAGAAGAACGATTGATATTTGGAAGCTATCCTGAACTAACTAGCATGCAATCTGACGATCAAAAGATTACGTATCTGAAAGAGATGGTCATTTCCTATTTACTCAAGGACATACTTGCATTCGAAGGGATCAAAAAAAGAGATATCATTTTATCTTTACTTCAAAAGATTGCTTTCCGATGTGGAAGTGAAGTATCCATTGAAAGTTTAGGAAAAGAACTGGGAATCAGCAAAAACACCGTTGACAAATACCTTGATCTATTCAAAAAAGTATTCGTTATTTATGATGTCCCGGGATTTAGTCGAAATCGAGACAATGAAATAACAAAAATGAAAAAATGGTATTTCAATGACAATGGAATTCGAAACGCATTAATCAATAATTTCAATCGCATCAATCTTCGAGCTGATCTTGGATTGTTGTGGGAAAATTACCTCAATGCTGAACGAAATAAGATGCTCCATTACAAGCAAATCCAAGTGGATTCCTATTTTTGGAGAACCCACACCCAACAAGAAATCGATCGAATTGAAGAGCAAAACGGTCAAATTTCTGCGTTTGAGTACAAGTGGAAAAATTCGAAAACAAAAATACCGACTCAATTTGCAGCCGCTTACAAGGATGCAAACTTTACAGTTGTCGACAATGACAACTACTTAGAATACATTTTATAAAGATTATTCAGCCTCGGGAGCAAGACGCAAAACAATTCCATCAATTTCTTCTGAAATCGGAATTTGACAACCTAAACGTGAATTCGGTTTCACAAAAAACGCTTGATCCAACATATCCAATTCAGCATCACTTTGTTCATCCAAAGGTGTATCCGATTCTAAATAACATTGACACGTTGCACACATGGCCATACCTCCACATTCGCCTTTCACTGGAAGCTCATAGGATTTACACAACTCCATGATATTCATGTTCATATCCGTTGGTGCATCCAATACGTGTTCAACCCCTTCTCGGTCTATTATGGTTACTTTAATGTCTGTTGCCATGTTATTTTTTTTGCAAAGATACATGAATTTAGAAATCAACCTTCATTGGGAAGCGCTCGGTTTTTACTTGGACGTTTATTGATCATAAATACAGCTCCAATACCAAGTATACCTCCAACAATTGTGTGAATCTGAATCTGTTCACCTAGAATTAAAAAAGAGGACAAAGCTGCTGTAAATGGAACAATAAAAATAAAGCTACTTGCCTTTTCTGCACCAATTTTAGAAGTAGCAAAGAAATACAAAGTAGTTGCGAACGTAGTTGTTATCACACTTGAAAACAGCACATTCCCCCAAAACTTAATCTCCGTTGATTGAAATAGAAGGGCAATTTTATCCATTTGATTAAAAGGTAAAATCACACAAAGTGTCACCAAATACATCCACCATGAAAAGGCAAAAGGAGAGCCATAACGTGCTGATTTAGAAGTGAACTTACTTAAAACAGACCACAAGACAGCACAAAGTAAAAAATACATATTTCCCGGCTCCGCAAAAACACTTTTATTTTCCCAAACTTTGAGTAATACAGCGCCTGCAATCACACCAATAAATAAACCAATCGCTTCATTCTTGCTTGGTTTTCGCCAATCGATCAACATACCAATACCATAAGCGATGACCGGATTTAAGGTGGTTACCAAAATCCCACCCGCTCCGGGACTTCCATGTTGCAATCCAGCTAAAAAGGCATAGTTGTAAGCCGCCATAATCACTCCTGAAATAAAAACAAAAGGAATCGCTTTGGTAGAAATCGTCACTTTTTGACGCAATACAATCAAGGCGATAAACAAACTTATCACTACAAAGAAATAACGAAAAAACCCCAAATCGAAAGCAGATCCAAAATGGGAAAGCGCCCCATTCGAAGGCCAGCTAACTCCCCAAATCATCATACTAAAAACCATTGCTAAAGTCAATGACTGATTGCTATTTGTTGGATTTTTCATGCTGCAAATGTACTGCGAAAAACTAGAGTTGATTCTTACAATGTTATCATTCGAGTAATTCTGTTAATTTTGTTTTATTCAATCTCTATGAAATTACTGAATGAAAACAATAAAAAATAGTTTACTGGTACTTTTTGTTTGGCTTTCGTTCAGTTCATTGACGCAAACGGATGAAATTTTAAACCAACTAAAAGAACATCCAACGCACGATTTAATACGTTGCCAATTATTAAATGATTACATTGACCTTGAATTTGATCTTGAAAAGTGGAACCCAAAAAACGATGAGCTTTTATCTATCTCTCAATCAAAATTTCTTACAGAAAAAAACAAGCAAAAGAAACAAAAATATGCACATTTCCTAGCCGTTTCACTGAACAACAAAGGTGCCTATTTTGCCTATTTAGGTGATAATAAAAAATCGATTCAATATTACCGAAAATCGCTATCAATTGCAGAAAAATTCAAAGATTGGGAACAAATATCCATTGCAAATCAAAACATTGGTGTTGCGTATGAAAAACTGGGGAAATTAGATTCCAATTTGTTCTACCAAAAAAAAGCTTGGGAAGCAATCAAAGACCATGGCACTAATGCTGACAAAGGATATGTATTAACTGATATTGCTTATACATTCAAAATCATTGGCGATTACCGATCTGCCATCGATTACAATTTACAGTCGCTGCGTTATTTTTTAAAATCGGACGACAAAGAAGGAACCGAGCGCTGCTATTTCACCATGGCACGGATCTTTCAAGATCAAAACGAAGCGGAAAAAGCCATTGAATATTATTTAAAATGTTGGCGCCTAGCAAAAGAAATCAACAATACAGAACGATTGAGTTTAATTGAAGACGCACTTGCAACGTGTTATTTGAGAATCAACCAGATACAAAAAGCAAAATACTACAACCAAAAATCGTTGGAAACAACTGAATTACTAGGTATTCCTGAAAGAAAAGTATTTGCTTTAATCACTCTTGGGAATATTGAATATAAGGAAGCTAAAAATCCCACTCAAACCTATGAAAAAGCTTATCAATTGTGTAAATCTTCCGAGTTTATTCAAGGACAAATAAAATGTGCCAATCTTTTAGCAGAATACTTTCTAGAAACAAATCAACTGGAAAAAGCGAAACGCTTTGCTGAGGAAGGGTTTAACTTATCCAAGGAATTTAAAAACCCACAAGACATTATCAACTCCGGGAATGTTCTTAAAAGTATTTATCTCACGAATAAACAATTTGAAAAGGTAGTTGAAATTCAGGAAATCATTGCTCAAAATTCAAAAATTCTTAACGATGATAAAAATCGAAATATCGCATTGAAAAAAGAATTTGATTACCAAAACAAACTACAAAAAGAACAAATCCATCAACTCGATAAAGACATTCAAATCAAAGAATTAAATTCGAAACGAAAAACGAATTTACTCTTTTTGATTATCGCCATTTTTTTACTCGCAATGGTTCTTGTAGGCTTTATTTTTAGTCGATATCGCTCTAAAAAACAAACACAACTTTTGCGTTTTCAACTTCAAAGTACGCAAGATCTTTTGGTGGAAAAACAAAAAGCATCAGAAAGTGAAATCAAAGCAATTAAAAGCCAATTAAATCCTCATTTTTTCTACAATGCTTTGAATTCAATTCAAGGATACATTCTAACGGGTGAACAACAAAAGGCAAGTGATGCCATTGGATTATTCAGCGAAATGAGTCGCTCTGTATTAGAAAACTCAAGAGCCAATGAAATCAGTTTACAAGACGAAATTGACTTGCTAACAACCTATCTTCAGCTCGAAAAAATGCGCATGCCGAAAATCGAATATTCCATTGAATGTGACGAGGAAACCTATGATTTCGACCCTTATTTACCTCCCATGCTTCTCCAACCAATTGTTGAAAATTCAGTCAAACATGGACTGGCAAATAAGCAAGAAGGAGGCGAAATTTCAATTCGTTTTTCGATTTTAAACAAACATATCTTACAAATCACAATTGATGACACGGGCGTCGGAAGAGAAGCGGCTGCTAAAAACTCACTCCTGAAAGTCCGAAAAGGAAGCTCGTTTAGTACCGAAGCCAATCAACAACGAATTGACTTACTCAATGAGCGATACGGCTGGAATATTTCCATGGAAATCATTGACAAAAAAACAAATACAGGTATGGCATTAGGTTCACAAGTGATTGTTTTAATCCCCCAAGAAAATTTTGAATAGTATGAAATACATTATCATTGAAGATGAACCACAGGCAGTACATGTTATTCAACATTTTATCGAAAAAAATTTCCCTCAATTTTCGTGTTTAGCTCAGTTTGACAAGGTTAGTGATGCTGCTCGGTTTATCAGAAACAACCCGATCGATTTTGCTTTTCTTGATGTTCAATTAAATGGTGAACTCGGCATTGACATCGGAAACTATCTTTCCAAAGAAGAATTAAATTTTGAACTTATTTTCACCACGGCATATAGTCAATTTGCACTCGAAGCTTTTGATCTATGTGCAATCGATTATTTACTAAAACCAATTAATGAAGAACGTTTTACAGAAGCAATTCAACGCATTGTAAAACGCTCCAATTCTGTTTCAGAACAACTTGAATTACTTCACAAAATGGCTCAAGTTGAAACCATTGATAAAATCATCCTTAAAACTCACGAAGGACATTTCCCTGTCTATTTAAATGATATCTTGTTTTTAAAGGCAGACAATGTGTATACCGAATTTCACCTCATTCAAAACAAACGAATTGTCGTTTCAAAACCCCTCAAACAATACGAAGCACTGTTGTCTCAAACTGGATTTTTTAAACCTCATCGTTCGTATATCATTCACACCAAATACATCGATTCAATTTATCAGAATGATATTACAATGACGAATCAAACAGTTATTCCTGTTTCAAGAGAAAAGAAAAAAGAACTCAGTACTTTTATTTCAAAATAAACAACAGCATTCAATCTTCAAATTAATAAAAGGCTATTCGAAATTAATATCAAATAGCCTCTTTTTTTCACTTATCTACTAATTAAGGTTACTCTTTTATAAACTTAGATGAAAAGATTTTACCTTGATTATCATTAATTTGAACGAAATACAAACCTGGAACAAAAGTCTCAGTAGAAATTACTTTTGATTCATTCAAACTACCCATTAAGACAACCTGACCACTTGTTGTTGTAATTGTATATGTATTTCCAATTTCCCAAGATGAAAGATCTAAATTACTCTTAACTGGATTGGGTGAAATCGTAAATTGATTCATTCTAATTTCATTGATGTTATTCGTAGAAGGTTCGTTCGTTAATTCTTTAATGGTTAAAATTTCTTCATCACTTAGAACACGATTATAAATAAAAAAGTCATCGATTAATCCATCAAACATTTTTTCAGCAGAAACATACCCGACTTGCGAAGTATTTGGATCAAACCCCACCTTTGATGCGCCTCCAAAAATTAAATCGCCAACAACATTATAACCACTAACATTCGCAGAAATATATTGAATTGAAGTAAATCCATTTACAGTTCCAAATTCAGCCGTTTTTTTATTCGCACCATTAACATACAAGTTAAGTGTATTTGTTGATCCGTCATACGTAATTCCTAAATGTGACCATTCATCTAATTTAATTCTTTTTGAAGTAGATGCAATATCCTCCCAAGTATAGGATGGCTGTTGCGTTTGTCCAAAATGAAGTGACATTGTCACGTTTAAGCTATCTGTTCCATGTGGCTCAACATACAATTCATAAATTCCACCTTTACCAATATTCTGACCAGTATTTACATCGTAAACATAAAGGGTACGTGAAAAAATCGCTGAATTTGTTTGTAAATCTGCAGTTGGTTTTACCCATAATGCAAAACTAAAACTCGCATAATTTGACATGGAAGGTAAATATAAACGTGTTTCATTTGAATATGCATGCGAATCATTTCCAAAACGATCTACTCCATATACCACATTACTTTGAGCACTCAAATCAAGATTCATAGTGCTGGAATCCAAAACATTTCCATCAAAAGGATAATAACCAACTAAACCTGTTGTTGGATATTGAGCTAAAGCTGTTTTTATACCAAAAAACAATACTAAAATTGGTAAGTAAAATTTAATTTTCATATCTATTTTATAATTTTCAACAAAGGAAATTTGAATATTTCGTTCACTAAAAAAAAACATGTGAAACAGCATTTAAACATTGTAAAGTGCAATTAATCGATATAAAAATTGATTTCATCGACAACAAATCCATTAATCAACTTTCTATTATCTTTGGAAAAAGTATCTTGTTTCAAACATTTTTTCTACCTTCGAAAAATGGAAAAAAATGAAAATCAAATCAACATAGAGTTGAACGAAGAAGTAGCGAAAGGTGTCTACTCCAATTTGGCAATCATCACACATTCTCAATCGGAATTCGTTGCTGATTTTGTACAGTTGTTACCCGGATTACCAAAAGCTCAGGTTCGTTCCCGTATAATCATGTCACCTCAGAATGCAAAACGTTTGATGCGTGCTTTGATGGAAAATATCCAACGATACGAACAACACATGGGAGTGATCAACGATCAAGATGTACCTGGAAATCCACCTGTCAATTTTGGCCCACCAACCACACAAGCATAAGAATGAAGATGAAAAGGCTGACGAACTTATTGGCAGCCTTTTACTCCGCTAATTGTAACCCTAATTAATTGATTTCGTAGAAACAATAAAAAAACGAAGTAAGAATGAGAATACTATTTTTTATTGCACTAACAATTGGAATGGTTGGTTGTGCTAAAAACGTAACGCCGAAAAAAGTAAACAAACATTTGGTTGGAGGAAGTTGGAAAATTGTTGAAATTTCTGATAACGGAGTAAATACGATTCAAAATTACATTGGAACAACTTTTTCTTTTCAAAGTGATGGTATTTTTAGAATTACCAGTGGATCAAGTATTGATGTTGGTAGTTGGTCAATTGGTGACGACAAGAACCCTGTAATTATTGATATTAATGTTCCTGCGACACCACAAGCCGCTTTTTTCTCAGACGATTGGGCCATCTCTGAACTAATCAAATCCGAATGTTATATGACACGTAATGTGGCTAGTAGTACGGATAAAATTCGATTCAGAAAACTGGATTAAAACTTTCTAATTCAGCACTTTTTTTTCGTGGAAAAAAATTAGTTTACAAAAATCGTTGTAGATTCACTTTTCCATGTTAATTTTGTGAAAAGCTCTCAAATGACCCCAGAGATAGAAAATCGTATTCAACGCATCAAGTCAGCTTTCGAGCAAGTAGCTCAAAGTTTGGCTCAGGAACGTATGAAAAATGCGGAATTACATGCGCTTTACGAAGAATCTTTGGAGTCAAATAAAATTTTGATGAACGAATTGAATACAACTAAATTAGAGGTATCCAATTTGAATCAGCAAAACCAAGAGCTTACAGAAACAATTCGTCAACAAGCTACTCATCTTAACGAAGAAAAAGATGCAGCTATTGACGAAATGGTGAGGGAAATTGAAGATTGCATACGTCATTTAAAAAAGTAAAAATGAGCAAAGTATCCATCAAAGTAGTTGTTGCAGGTAGAACTTACCCATTGAATGTGAGCCCAAACGAAGAGGCACGTGTTCAAAAAGCTGCTGAGGATATTAACAAAGCGATAAAATTACTTCAAGACAATTATGCAGTAAAAGATATGCAAGACTTATTGGCAATGACAGCGTTGCAATTAGCAACCAAAACGAATTCAACTGCGCCATCAACGGCAACTACAGCTGATTACTCACAAGTAGAAAAAGCCCTTGATGCGTTGATTGATGACATGGAAAAACTGTAATTGTCAACATATATATGTTTCCCCGCTTTTAGAAGATTTTCTTCTTCGAGTGGGTTTTTTATTTTATAAACTATGGATATAACAACAATGTTACTAGGCAGTTTGGTCGGAATTCTCGTTGGAGGAGGATTGACTTTTGTGCTTCAAAATACCTTGCTCAAAAAACGTCGTGAGCAAATTATCAAAGAAGCAGAAAGTGAAGCTGAAGCCACAAAAAAAGAAAAAATCTTACAAGCAAAAGAAAAATTCTTAAAGCTGAAAGAAGATCACGAAGCGACAATGAAAGACCGCGAACGCAAAATGCAATCTGCAGAAGATCGTACCAAAGCGAAAGAAAAAACGCTTTCCCAGAAGATGGAGGAAGTGACACGCAAAGAAAAAGATTTGGAAAAAAATCAAGCTGAATTGGAGCAAAAATTGGCAACGGTTGAAATCAAAAACCAAGAATTAGAAAAAATTCAGTTGAAGCGTGTTGCTGAACTTTCTAAAATCAGTGGTATGACCGAAGAAGAAGCGAAAAATCATTTAATGGAAGCATTGAAAGATGAAGCGAGAACGAGTGCAATGGCTCATATCAAGGAAATTACAGAAGAAGCAAAATTAAATGCCAACAAAGAAGCACGTAAAATCGTCGTACAAACGATCCAACGTGTTGCCACTGAACAGGCGGTTGAAAATGCTGTTTCTGTCTTCAACATCGAATCAGATGAGGTGAAAGGTCGAATTATTGGTCGTGAAGGTCGAAATATTCGTGCAATTGAAGCTGCAACAGGTGTTGAAATTATTGTAGACGATACGCCTGAAGCAATTATCTTATCTTGTTTTGATCCTGTTCGCCGTGAAATTGCGCGCTTAGCCTTACATCAATTGGTATCCGATGGACGTATTCACCCTGCTCGTATCGAAGAAGTGGTGGCGAAAACCAAAAAATCATTGGAAGAAGAAATCGCTGAAACGGGAAGAAGAACTTGTATCGACCTTGGAATTCATGGTTTACATCCTGAATTGACTCGTATGGTTGGTCGTATGAAATACCGTTCATCTTATGGACAAAATTTATTGCAACACTCCCGCGAAGTAGCCAATTTGTGTGCTATCATGGCATCTGAACTTGGATTGAATGTCAAGCTTGCTAAACGAGCAGGTTTACTTCACGACATCGGAAAAGTTCCAGACGAAGAACCAGAATTGCCGCACGCAATTTTAGGGATGAAATTAGCAGAAAAATACGGTGAAAAACCAGATGTATGTAATGCAATTGGTGCTCACCACGACGAAATCGAAATGACTACTTTGATTTCCCCAATCGTTCAGGTATGTGATGCTATTTCGGGTGCACGTCCAGGTGCACGTCGTGAAATCGTTGAATCGTATATCAAACGTATCAAAGAATTAGAAAACTTAGCGCTTTCCTACGATGGTGTATCGAGTGCATACGCAATCCAAGCGGGAAGAGAATTACGCGTTTTAGTGGAAAGTGAAAAAGTTTCTGATTTGAAAGCGGACGAATTGTCTTTTGCCATTTCTCAAAAAATTCAAACAGAAATGACGTACCCAGGACAAGTAAAAGTAACCGTGATTCGAGAAAAACGCTCCGTCAATTACGCAAAATAATTCGAAGCCCTTTCCATCGAAAGGGCTTTTTTGGTTTTTATGAAAAAGTGGATCAATAACGAATTTTTCAAGTCAGTCCTCGTGTTGATGACAGGAACTGTTTTTGCTCAACTTTTTGCCTTTTTAATCTCCCCTATTCTTACACGCATCTATTCTCCTGAAGAAATGGGAGACATGAATATGTATTTGCGTGCGGTTAGTTTTATTTCGGCATTGGCCACTGCTCGCTATGAATTATCACTTCCACTACCGAAAAAAGAAGAACATGCTTATTTGCTTTATCGGCTGAGTTTTCGGATTGCTCGAAACATGTTTTTAGCCTGCTTAGTTCTAGCGGGTGTCTACTTATTACTCGTCAAATTTACCTTTGCGAATTTTTGGTTCATCTTTTTTGTTTTGATTTCTTCCGTGGTTTTGGTCGCATCCAACTTAGGAACTAACTGGGCAATTCGAACAAAGAAATTCAAACGGATTTCCTATTCAAGGATGTCAAATTCGTTAATCAATAATTCATTGCGCTGGCTGTTCGGTTTGTTTGGCTGGAGTTCAGTCGGATTATATCTTGCATCCTTTATCGGTTATTTTATATCGACGATTCCATTTTTACAAGATTGGTTTCGAATACACAAACAATACAAACCCATCCGTTCCAAAGGAAAAACGTGGGTTCTCATTCAAACCTACCGCGAATTTCCAACCGTGAATTTACCTCATGTTTTGGTCGATTTTGGAAAAGACTTATTACTTGCATTTTTCATGGTCTTTTTCTTTAGCAAAGAAGTTTTTGGTTGGTATAGTCATTCTTATACGATTTTACAATTGCCCATATCAATCATTGGAGCAGCCATTGGTCAAGTTTTTTTCAATCGCTGTGCAGAATTAGTTCAAGAAGGAAAATCGACATTACCCGTTCTCAAAAAAACGGTAAAAACCTTGTTCTTAATTGCTTTGACTCCCTTTATCACCTTGTATTTTTTTGGTGAAGAACTATTTTCTTTTGTTTTTGGATCGAATTGGCGTGAATCAGGAGTCTATTCGGAAATCATGACCGTTTGGTTTTTCATGAGTTTCATGACCTCAGTAACCTCTTCGCTACCAACTATATTAAGTCGCCAAAAACAATTTTTCGTACTTGGTATCATTAGCGCTGCCATTCAATTGTTCAGTTTCGGAGTTCTCCCCTTGCTAATTGGTCAAACTAATTCGGATTTCATCACTATTTTGTATCTTGTTTCCTTTGTACAATCTGGATTCTTTGGTTACGTGTTGTGGCGCATGTTTGTGTACGCAAAAGCGGGGGTGAAAGGGAAGTAATTCAATTTATTTTGCCCAAGCATCATACATAGCACGAAGTTCTGGATGGTTTTGAAGAAATAGTTGATCTTTGTCACGTGTATCTCCAATTACTTTAGCAGGATTTCCAGCCAGAATTGAAAAATCAGGAAAATCACCCTGTACATAACTGTAAGCAGCAATCAAACATCCTTTCCCGATAGTTGTATTCGGCACAATGGTTGAATGAGGCCCCACAAATGTATATTTACCGATTCGAATTGGTCCTTTTACGTATGCGATCATTTCTGCACCAGCATACGATCTACCGTATAATCGAATGGATTGGTGACTAGAGTGTGTTGTAATAGTGACAAAAGTGGTGATTTGACATCCTTCTTCAATTGTTAATCCATGACTTGCTTCCAAAAAATTGTGATGCCCGATATACACACGTTCTCCCAAAGTTAGGTTTTGTGGATGATCAATAAATGTTGAGTTTGAAACAGAAGTGTTGGTAATCGCCTTTCCTTCATTTCCAATAAATGGTGAAATCATGAGAGGCATTTTCTTTTTGAGTCGGTAATTTCTCCAACGAATGAAAAAAGGACGTAAAATTGCTCTCATTGATTACATGAATTTGGATTATATCACCAAAAATAGAAAAAAGTTCCCATGAAAACTGAATCATTACATCACAGCTTGATTTTCCTGCTAGATTTCATATCAAAGTGTCTTTGCTCTATTTACAGAATAAACTTGAAAAAATACACCAATTGCAATCGCAAAGAAAACACCTGTCATTCGATCAGTAAAGGGTGCATTCGTAATTGCTGAAATGGCAAACAAAATCAACAAAATGAACAAAAAACGATGACTAACATTCGATTTTTGATGTCTTAAAAACCTGACTGGCAATAGAAAAATAGAGAAAAATGCAACTAATCCTACTATGCCATATCTCCAAGTAAACTGAATGTACTCATTGTCGGCGTGCATATTTTTTTGATAGAAAAAATCCTTGTTCGGACCATAACCAAAAATAGGTTTTTCAAGAATCATTTTACCAAGATATTTCCATGTTTCTGCTCTACCTAAAATCGAATTACTTTCAAAAGCGGTCAGATCGGCCATTGAACTCACATAAATTGAATATTTAAAAAACTGTGAACACAACATCCAAGATAAAACATAACAAGAAAGCGTCACTGTGAAAAACAAAGCAAATTGTTTGTAGTTAAAATCAACCCATCTAAAGATAAAAACAACAATTAAAGCAAGCGATATAGCGAGTAAACCTGTCCGTGATTGACACATAAAAGCAAGGGATAGGAATAAAGCAAACCAAGCAATTTTTGATCTGATTATTTTTTCTGTGAATAAAAAATAAAATGAGATACAAGCATAAAGTAAAGCAGAAGAATTCGGATTTCCGGTAATACCTGCCATTCTCTTTGCGGCGGGCTCACCTAATGAAGTTTTCCCAAACAAAGTTATGTTCATTCCTCCACCGTAATGCGTTTTGATTATTTCATTGATTCCAAACAATTCAAAAAAATGGAATAAATTAAAGATGACTAAAAGAATGGCAATGGGTTTTATCAATATACGCCAAGATTCAAAAGGAATCAAACTAAAGAATGCAACTATTCCAGCGTATTTCACTAATTTATAAATTTCGAAATATTCATTCAATCGAAAATAGGATCCATTCAGAAATATTGTGAAAAGTATATAAATGGCAAAACCAAAAAGAAACAAGTAATACGCTTTAAATTCCAATATTTTCTGATTTGAAAGTACAGCCAAAAAAATAAATGGCATTAAAAAATCATTGAATTGAAAACGCGGCAAAGAAGAAGTGATTTCGAAAGTAGGAAAAAGGAAGCTTGAAAACACAAATAACATTGCGAGTAAAACATTCCCGTTTAAATTAGCTATCATATATACAAATTAACACTCTTCGATGAGTAAATTTTGGATTTTTTCAAATCAAAAGTAAAAATCTTTTTGATAATAGTGGGCAGAAAATGTTAGTTTGAAAACGAACGGTATTCCATAGTATATTGAATCTAGATGATTAAAATCGAATATTTGTACTTACTTTTGTGATGTTCTTTGGAAAAGAAGCGTTTTTTTGAGAGCTGTTAACAGAAATAATATGTTGAAATTTTTCAATCGATCTGAATTTAGCCGCAACGTTTTGTTATTGTTTTCTGGGTCTATTTTGTCCCAACTCATCCCTTTTATCACACTCCCAATTCTTCAAAAATTTTTCTTTAGTCCTGCTGATTTTGGTGTGCTTGCTATTTTCACTTCTTCGGCAGAGATGGTTTCTGGAATTGCTTGTTTAAAACTGGAATATGGCATTGTAATTCAACGCAAATTAAAAGATGCAATCAATCTATTTTACGGTGCTTTCCGAATATTGATTTTTATTTCATTGGTATCTTTCATCGTTGTAATCACATTTGGTAGCTCCTTAGCAACACTAATCGGTGAACCAAAAATGAAATCGTTAATTCTATTAATTCCAATCTATATTTTCTTAGTTGGCCTGAATGATTTGTTGAATTATTGGTTTAATCGAAAAAAACAATTCGGAACAATCTCATTAGCAAAAATAAACCAAACTGCATCTGCCGAACTAATCAAATTAGGTAGTGGATTTTTAAGTTTTGATTTCATTGGACTGATCCTAGGTCGAATTTCGGGCTTTTTCTTTTCAAATATCTATTTACTTCGAAAATTCTATCAATCCGATTTTAAAGCTTTGCGTTTATTAAATAAATCAAAAAGGGATGAACTAGTTAAAGAAAATCGGTCTTTCATTTATTTTACCACACCAACTGTTTTTATAAGTAGCTTAATAAACCTTACTTACTTACAGATATTTATGGTTTTTTTTGGAAAAGAAATTGTAGGCATGCTAGGTGTTTCTATGTCCTATCTTTCAGCTGGATTTGGTGTTATAGCTGTTTCGTTTTCACAAGTTTTTTATTCCCGATTAAGTGAGATTAGTTCTCGTGAACTCATGTATAAAACGTATAGAAAAAACGCTGCATTGCTCTTTTTAATTGCTCTTTTTCCAGTTGTTTTTGTCTATGTAATTCCTGTAAACCTTGTTACGCAACTTCTTGGTGATTCTTGGGCTGAACTTTTACCTATCGCACGGATTATGGTTGTATGGTTGTCTGTTTGGTTTGTTTCCTCTTCTTTATCGTTCATTTACATTCGATTAGAAAAGCAAAAATGGATGCTGTTTTTTGATTTCATTCACTGGCTACTTATCTTAGCAGGTACATACTCCGCATATTATTTCGGAAAAACACTAACAGCAACACTATGGGGTTTTACAATTGCACAAGTCACGTACTACGTTTTAGTTATTTTTCTCGCATTGTATTTTATCAAAAAAAGCACTAAATTAACGGATTAATGCACATCTTATTTTTATCAACCGGGTATCCAACAATTTATGCTCCGTTGGACATGATTTTCGCTAAAGACCAAGCAGAAGCTTTAACTGAGGCTGGACATGAGGTAGGTTTAATTTCAGTTAATCCAATTTCCATAAAAAGTGTTCTGAAAACCAAAAAATGGAACATGGGATTACAAATATCTTCCTCTTCTGGTTTGACAGTGTATTTACATACGTATCTCAATATTCCAAAGCTTCCACTCTACTCTGTTCAACAGGCTGTTCGAAAAGGAGTAAAACTATTTGAAAAATATATCCAAGAAAAAGGAAAGCCAGAAATTATCCATGTACAATGTTTTGAATCGGGTTTACTCGCAAAGGAAATTGAGAAAAAATGGGGAATCCCATACGTAGTTACCGAACATTCCTCGCGATTTTTAAAAAATTCACTCGCTGAAAAATCTATCAAAGTAGCAAAAGAGGTCTTTGCTTGTTCGAGAATTAATATTGCTGTGAGTGAAACATTTAAGAAAATTCTTGAAAAACAATTTCAAGTACCATTTAAATATATCCCAAATGTTGTTGATTCAACCGCTTTTAGGAAAATAAATAGAAAAAAAGAAACCAAACCATTTACATGGTTACACATTGCAGCTTTAGACGACAATAAAAATCAACCATTTTTGATTCAAGAATTTAAATCATATAAAACTTTTTTTCCTGATGCACATTTAAAAATAATTGGTTCAGGTTTCAACGAAAAAAATATAAAAGAACTTGCAAACCAACTTGGATTAAATAATTCGATCGAATTTTTAGGCTACTTGAGTCGACGTGAAATCATGCATCAAATGAAACAAGCAAACGCGTTTGTATTATCCAGTAAGATGGAAACTTTTGGCGTTGTTCTTATTGAAGCATTAAGTGCTGGTTTACCAGTAGTATCTACCCGATGTGGAGGACCTGAATCTATTATAAAAGGAGAAAATATTGGGGTTTTAGTAGAACAAAAGGAAGGTGCTCTAACTGAAGGTATGAAAACTTTAACTGAAAATTATGCCCAATTTCAATCGGATAATTTGAAACAGTATGTTGATTCCAATTTTTCAAAAGAAGCAGTGGCTGCGCGATTAGAAGAAATTTACAAGGAAGCCCTAAGATAAAATTCTGGTTTTAATACAAGATATATCAGGGCTAACTCAGAAAAATAAATTAATTTTGATTTAAGAAAAGTAGAGTAAAGCAGAAGATGAATCAAGTACCGAAAAGAGCATATCAACAATGTAATCGTTGTATCATGGATACAACAGACGAAGAAATCGTTTTTGATGAGCAAGGCAATTGTAACCATTGTAATGAATATTTCCGGTTAGAACCTTACTATATTTATCAGGGAGCTGAATCGGATAAAGCATTGGAAAAACTGGTAAAAGAAATCAAAGCTGCTGGAAAAAATAGTGATTACGATTGCATGGTTGGTGTAAGTGGTGGAGTTGACAGTACATACGTAGCTTACTTGGCAAAAAAACTTGGGCTTCGTGTACTCGCTTTTCATTTTGATAACGGATGGAATTCTGAATTGGCTGTCAAAAATGTTGAAAACATCATCAAGACGCTCGATGTTGACTATCAAACATGGGTTGTAGATTGGGAAGAATTCAGAGATCTTCAGATTTCTTTTCTTAAAGCAGGTGTTGCTAATGCAGAAACTCCAACGGATCATGCTTTTCTTGCAGCTACATACCACCTTTGTTCAAAATACAATATCAAATATTTTTTTAGTGGGAGTAACTTCGCAACAGAAGGTATTCTTCCTCAAAGTTGGGGGTATAACGCGAAAGATGTCAAACATTTGAAAGCTATCCACAAACAGTTTGGTAAGATTCCTTTCAAAACATATCCATTACTTGGTTTTAACAAAGAATTCTATTATACGTATCTCAAAGGAATCAAAATGATTCGTTTACTGAACTATGTACCTTATGTGAAAGCAGATGCAATGAAAATAATTCAGGATGAATTAGGTTGGGTTTATTACGGAGGAAAACACTATGAATCGGTGTTTACTCGTTTCTTTCAAGCGTATATTTTACCTGAAAAATTTGGATATGATAAACGCTTGGCACATTTGTCTACTTTAATATGTTCAGGTCAAATAACACGAGAAGAAGCATTAGAAGAAATTAAGAAAGAAGCATATCCAGAAGGAATGCTTGAAGCTGATAAAGAATATGTTATCAAAAAACTTGGTATGAATACCGATGAATTTGATCAAATTTTAAAAGCAAAACCTGTCCATTATTCTGCCTATCCAAACGATGAAAAAAGATTGAAATTTATATACAACATATATAACAAACTGAGAGGTAGATAAATGGTTACAATTGTTGACTATGGACTAGGAAATCTAGGTTCAATTAAAAATATGCTTAAAAAAATTGGTGTCGAATCCTGTATCTCTTCTGATATAGATGTCATCGCAACGGCAGAAAAACTGATTCTTCCTGGTGTAGGCTCATTTGATACAGGCATGAAAAACATCGAAGAATTGAATCTTCTCCCTATCCTGAATAAACGCGTTTTGGAAGATGAAATTCCAGTTCTTGGTATTTGCCTTGGAATGCAACTAATGACAAAAAATAGCGAAGAAGGAATTCTTCCTGGATTGGGGTGGATTGATGCTGAAACCCGAAAATTTATTCTCCCTGAGGGTGGAAAACGATATACGATTCCACACATGGGTTGGGAGTATGTTACACAAAAAAAAGAATCAAATCTCATCCAACAGCAAACAGAATCTGCTAAGTTTTACTTTGTTCATGCTTATTACGTTTCATGTTCTTCTGAGAACAATGTGTTGCTGGAAGCAGAATACATCCATCCTTTTGTAGCTGCGTTTGAACACAAAAACATCATTGGCGTACAATTTCACCCTGAAAAAAGTCATTCATACGGAATGAAAATGTTGAAAAATTTTATTGAAAATTATTAAATGTCTATCACCCGAGTAATTCCTGTTTTGTTGCTTAAAAATGCTGGTTTAGTCAAAACCACGCAATTTAAAGATCCCAAATACATTGGAGACCCTTTGAATGCCGTAAAAATTTTCAACGACAAAGAAGTTGATGAACTGATTTTCTTGGATATTTTGGCAACCAAAGAAAACAAATCGATTCCGTTTGAATTTTTGGCAGAAGTAGCTCAAGAATGCTTCATGCCTCTTGCTTACGGTGGGGGAATTCGATCTATTGAAGACATTGAAAAAATACTAAAATTGGGTGTCGAAAAAGTAATTTTAAATACTATTGCTGTATCAAATCCAGATTTTTTAAAAGAAGCCGTTGATAAATTCGGTAGTTCGACCATTGGAGTTGCTTTAGACGTAAAAAAGAATTTTTGGGGAAACTATGAAATTTACTCCCATGGTGGGACTCAAAACACAAAACTCGATCCAATTCAATTTGCTAAAAAATTGGACGATATTCGTATTGGTGAATTGATGATAAATTCCATTGATAGAGATGGAACTCAGAAAGGATATGATCATACGCTAATTAAAAAAATCACAGATGTTGTAACAATGCCTGTCATAGCTTGTGGAGGAGCTGGTTCAATTTCTGACTTCGAAAAGGCTGTTCATGAATCAGGTGCCTCAGCAGTTGCAGCTGGAAGTATGTTTGTTTTTCATGGAAAACACAGGGCAGTTTTAATTAGTTATCCATCACAGGATGAAATTAGAAAAATTATCCAATACTAACATGCAAAACCAAAAACCAAAAATATGCCATTTCACCTCTGCTCATCCTTCAGATGATGTACGCATCTTTCACAAAGAATGTGTCTCGCTTGCAGAAGCAGGATTTGAGGTGTATCTCGTTGCTGCCAATACGACAGATCGAATGGAAAAAGGCGTTCACATTGTCAATGCACCTTCCGAAGCAACAGGTCGTTTCTCCCGGATGTGGAAAACAACAAAAGCAGTTTACCAAAAAGCCAAAGAGCTTGATGCTGACATTTACCATTTTCACGATCCCGAACTTCTTCCTTATGCATGGAAACTGAAACGAAAAGGAAAAAAAGTGATCTATGATGCGCATGAGGATCTTCCAAAACAAATTTTGGGAAAATACTGGATTAACAAATACCTGAGAAAATCAGCCTCGTTTAGTTTTCGAAAATTTGAAGACTTCATTGCAAAACGACTTGATTACATACTCACTGCAACACCTTTTATTTGCGATCGATTCTCGAAAGTAAACCCAAATTCATTGGATATCAACAACTTTCCACTTTTGTCTGAACTTACAGAATTGACTAGTTGGGAAGAGAAAAATCAAAGTATTTGTTACACGGGAGGTTTGACTCAAATCCGAGGATTGGAACAAATCGTCGAAGCAATGGAATACATTCCGAATACTACTTTGCACATTGCAGGAAAATACTCTCCTGCTTCTTTTCAGGAAGTACTACAAAGCAAAACGGGATGGAAAAATGTTCAGGAACATGGCTTTGTTTCTCGACAGGAAACAAATCAGATCATGGCAAACGCTAAAGTTGGCCTTGTTACTTTTCTGCCGCTCCCAAACCATGTCGACGCACAACCCAACAAAATGTTTGAATACATGAGTGCTGGGATTCCCGTTGTTGGTTCTTTTTTTCCTTTATGGAAAGAAATTATCCTGACAAACGCCTGTGGATTGTGTGTCAATCCAGAAAACCCAAAAGAAATTGCCCAAGCCGTTAACCATTTACTCGATCATCCAGAAGAAGCAAAAGAAATGGGATTACGTGGACGCAAGCAAGTTCTCGAAAAATACAATTGGGATGCTGAAGCAAAAAAGTTGATTGGTGTTTATCAAGTACTCCTTGAGAAAAAGAACTGATTTTTTACAGAATTGTGTACCTTCGTTTCAAAAAAGTATGACAAAGTGGTCTCAATCAATTCGTGCACTCTCTTGGATTGATTTAGCAGTATGTATCAATGCAATCACCGTTTTATCTATTCGGATGGTACCGTTTGGGCTGGCTTTATTGGTCCTCGCTTGGTTGGTAGAACTCAAAAACAAGACCATTTCTTGGAGCATACTCAAAGCGCCTTCGTTTTGGATTTCAAGTATCCCTTTTAGCTTGGCACTTCTTGGAATGACCTACACGCAAAACACGCACAAAGGTTGGGAAGATATAAGTAGGATTCTCCCTTTCTTTCTCTATTTATTCTTGATTTCTTCGCGAAAGTTGCATGTAAATACAAGGAATTTTACTTCCTATACTTTTTTACTTGCTCTAGGTTCATTTTTCTTATTCAGTATTTTTAAATCGCTTTGGTTATTCGTTCAATCGGGTGATTTAACAGTGTTCTTTTACACTCAATTTATCTACGACACCAATACGTATTCAATCTTTAATTTATTGGCAATACTACTTTCGTTCGATTTCATGTTAAAATCCCAAGAACGAAAGAATCGAAGAATTTGGTTGTGGATTGCACTCGGTTTCTCGCTTTGCCTTTTACTACAACAAAGTCGCATATTGATTCTAGCTCATTTTCTTTCCATTTTCATTTACCTATTTTTCCACTGGAAGAATAAGTTGAAATGGAACCTGCTTTTGATCGGTATAGTTTCGATGGCGTGGATGCTTCTCCCTCCTTTTCAGGGAAGATTTGAATCCGCAATTTCAGAATCAAATGCTGTACAAGTGACTTTGAAAAGCGAAGAATCTCAACAAGAACACCTGATCACGTATGACGAGTGCAACTCATCTACTTCTCTGAGATTCAATGCCATCAGAGCAAGCCTTGAAGTAATTAAAACACATCCATTGTTGGGTGTCGGTACAGGAGATTGGCGCGACGAGATGGTGAAAGTTTATAAAAAAAAGAATCAATCTTGTAACCTGAGAGAAGAGACAGCGCCACACAATCAATACCTTCGAACACTAGTTAAATATGGTGTATTCGGATTTTGCTTTTTTATTTATCTCTTTTTTTATTGGATCCGAATAACCTATAAAAATCTAGAAATTGGTCGATTAGCCATATTAGTGACTGTTTTATTGGCTGCTGGTGGCTATGACTTGATGGATGGTGGTGGTACTGCTCCCTTTGTTGCCTTCTTCTTATTTTTGTTTTTCACACCAACAAAGTTTATTTCTGAATCATGAAGCAAATTTCCATTGTAGTCCCTTGTCGCAACGAACGTCTTTTTATTGAAGAAACAATACGAGCAATCTATGCCTGTACTCTTCCAGAAAATTATTCGTGCTCCGTTTTCATTGTCGATGGAATGAGTGATGATGGTACACGCAACGAAATCGAACGACTTCAACTGGAATTTGATTCGCTTCATCTTATTGACAACAGCAAAAAACTCACGCCTTACGCGTTTAATCTAGGTATTCATGCACGCTCAGCAGATTTTTATCAAATTGTTGGAGCTCGTCACGTGTTAAGTAAAAACTACTTGCAATCGTGTATTGAAATCATCGAAAAAGATCCTTCTGTTTGGTGCGTTGGTGGGAAAATCATCAATGAATTCATCAATCCAACCGGTGAAATCATTTCCATTGCCATGTCAACTGCATTTGGTATGGGACTGGGGAATTTCAGAACCTTGGAAAAATCAGGGTTTACCGATACTGTTACGAGTCCGATGTATCCAGCTTGGGTTTTTGATAAAATAGGCTACTTTGATGAAGAATTAATTCGCAATCAAGACGATGACTTTAATTTCAGAGTTTCTCAAGCAGGTGGGAAAATATTTTATGAATCTTCCATATCACTGAAGTATTATGTCCGAGGAAACTATTCGGGGTTATGGCGCCAGTTTTTTCAATATGGATACTGGAAAGTTTTTGTAAACCAAAAACATCAAACAGTGACAACATACCGTCAATTGATTCCACCAGCATTTACAGCCTATCTTTCGTTGTTGGTTTTATCAACCATATTGTTTCCTTCGATTCGTTGGATTGGCTCTTGGCCTTTTTGGTTATATCTTCTCCTTGGATTGTACTTCTCTTTTAAAAGTATTTCTTTCGAACTGAAAGATTGGATCAAAGCAATAAAAATTTGGATAACTTTTCCATTATTACATATTAGCTATGGATTAGGCTATCTAAAAGGCATGAATGATTTTTTACTTTTTAAACGAAAACCTTCTGATAAACAAAAACGCCTTTCGAGATAAATCAAACCAAACGTATTTCGTTTTCTTTACGTTATGTATTAAAATACTTGCTTATGCCTAAACATACTTTTTTTTTCTTGCTTCTTTCGCTCGTACTTTTTTCACAATGTACTGTACAAAAGCGCGTTCATCGCTCCGGTTGGCACATCACGTGGAACAAATCGCATAGCAAACCTGCAAACAAACTACTTAACGAAGAGCAAATTCAAAATGATCTTTCATTCGAGCAATCCAATGAAGAGACTTCGCCAGTTGAAACTCCTGAAATACGAAAAGATTCAATCAATCAAGTTATCCATTCCAACGAAAATCAATCGGAAGAAAAAACTAACCCTTCGAATCCAATTTCATCAATCATTAAATCTAAAACAAAATCAGATTGGGTCAAAAAATTCGTTCAAGAAGAGCTAAAAAAATCGACAAAACCAAAACCCAAGTGGTTGGCTGTTGAAAAAACCGGTATGATCATTTTATTATCTCTATTGTTTTTACTTGCATCACTGATATTTTCTGTCATTCTTTACAAATTATATCATGAAGAACATACACTAATAGAAGGCATTACTCGTATTGTGGGCTTAGTTGTTTTTGCGGTTATTGCTGCTTGTCTATTGATTTTTCTTTTAGCCGCTCTCATCGCTCCCTCCTACGAAGGACAACAAAAAAGAAAAGCAAAACGTGAAAAAGCAAAAGAACTTGCTAAACAACAACAAACTTCCACCTCAACACCTGATTCACCTACTTCCACAAACGAAACAGTAGAAAATAATGAATCTTCATCCCATACTGATGAAAAAACAAAATCCAATAAAAATTCACTAACTCGCATATTCGTTGCCATAGGAGTTGGAATTGCTTTAATTGCTACATTCTTGATTATCTCGAAATAAGGGTTTTTTGCTACCTTCGCATTTCAAAAGAAAAAACAATGATTCCATTTTCTCCTCCTCGTATCGATCAAAGGGTTATTGATGAAGTTACAGCAGCTTTAAAAAGTGGTTGGATAACAACAGGTCCACGCACCAAACAGTTTGAGAAAAATTTGACCACATATTGTGGCTCCAAAACGACTGTAGCTGTTAATTCTTGGACAATGGGCATGCAAGTTTTACTCCATTGGTGGGGAATTGGTGAAGGAGATGAAATCATTCTTCCTGCATATACCTATTGCGCGAGTGCAAATGTGGTGGTACATGCTGGTGCAACTCCTGTGATGGTTGATATCGATCCCGAAGATTTTAATATTTCCGTCGAGAAAATAAAACAGGCAATCACTCCCAAAACAAAAGCGATTATTGCGGTTGATATTGCCGGATTTCCGTGTAAATACGACGAAATTAATGCCTTGGTGAATGCTGCAGAGGTTCAAAATTTATTCGAAGCAAATTCAGAAAATCAACAAAAATTAAATCGAATTTTGGTGATATCTGATGCAGCGCATAGTTTGGGTGCAACGCTCGATGGAATTCAAGCAGGGGCAATGACGGATATTACAACCTTCTCATTTCACGCAGTTAAAAATTTAACTACGGCCGAAGGCGGAGCGATTACGTTCAATTTGCCCGAACAGTTTGATCACGATGAAATTTACAAGCAGTTTTGTACCTTAATTTTACACGGACAAAACAAAGATGCACTGGCAAAAACCCAAAAAGGAAATTGGCGATACGACGTGGAAGAACCCGGTTTCAAATGCAACATGACCGATATTCAGGCTGCCATTGGTTTGGTGGAATTGGATCGTTATCACGAAAATTTAGACCGCAGAAAAACCATTTTTCAAGCGTATGATACTGCTTTTAATACAGAATCTTGGGCTATTTTGCCTCCTCACACAACCGAAAGACGAAAATCGAATTTTCATTTGTACCTCTTGCGGATTGCGAATTGCACCGAACAGCAACGCGATGCAATCATGCAAGCCATATTTGATCAAGATGTTTCTGTGAATGTTCATTTTTTACCGCTTCCAACACTTACAGCATATAAAAAACGTGGATACAAAATGGAAGACTATCCCGAAGTATGGAACAAATACCACAACGAAATTTCCTTGCCAGTTTACTTTGATTTGACTGATGATCAAGTGAAAACGGTCATTGAAGCGGTAAAAAATGCAGTAAAACAAGTCTTGTCTTAATCCATCATGGCAAAGCGTTTGTTTGATATCGTTGTTTCGTTCGCTATTTTAACCGTTTTTTTCCCTTTCGGATTTATTCTTTCTATCTGTATTTTGCTCGAATCAAAAGGAGGTGTTTTCTACCGACAAGAGCGAATTGGACAATTTGGAAAATCCTTTTATTTGTTCAAATTCAGAACAATGAGACCCGATTCTGATCGACTGGGAACACTCACAGTTGGAATGCGTGACCCCCGAATTACGCGCGTTGGCTACTTCATTCGAAAATACAAACTAGATGAATTTCCGCAGTTTTTGAATGTAATTCGCGGTGAAATGAGCATCGTGGGACCAAGACCAGAAACACGCGAATATGTGGATCATTATACTCCTGAACAAGCAAAAATCCTCGAAGTAAAACCCGGAATTACCGATTATGCTTCACTCGAATATTTCGACGAAAACAGAATTTTAGGTGAATCGTCCAATCCGAAAGAAACCTACATCCATGAAATCATGCCAGCCAAACTAATCCTGAATCAAAAATACCTCGACAATCCCAATTTGAAAACCGATATCCAAATTATGTGGATGACTTTTTTGAAAGTGATCGGTAAAAAATAATTCTCTTTTTCAGAAGCTTTTCCCGCTTTCCACTATATCTCCCGATAAAAAATCGGGAGGATGCCGCTTCAATCGGGGCTATTTTTTGGTTAATTCAAAAT
>CAYRMV010000025.1:0-30396 GCA_964425255.1 uncultured Flavobacteriales bacterium | reverse complement strand
GCGTTAGTAAAAAGAAGGGAATGATGAAAATTTAGCGGAAAGCTGGAAAAAGCTCCTGGAAATCAATCTTATTTATTTTCAACTATTTTTCGAATTGAGTATTCAATTTTTTTAATGCTTTCGACAATAGAATGAGTGGAAACTAATTCAACAGGTGGTAAAACAGTCCATTTCATTCGAGTAAATGGTCTCAAAGGAAAAATCCCGAATTGCGTCATTTGAAAAGAACCCGATATGGCAACAGGTACAATCAATGCGTTTGGAACTTTTTCAATTAACGTTGCAATACCACCAATAGCAAATTCTTTCATTTCACCTGTTTTAGTTCTTGTACCTTCAGGAAAAATAAAAGCTGACCAAGTATTTGTTTTCATTCGTTTGGCAAATTGAGCAATTTCGCTCTTCGCTTGATCTGAATTTTTGCGATCAATATTTGCTCCTCCCCCGTATTTGAGATTAAATGAAATACTTGGAATACCTTTTGTAAGTTCAATTTTAGAAATAAATTTTCCGTGGTATTTTCGCAAAAAATAAATCAGAGGTGGAATATCGTATTGACTTTGATGGTTTGAAACGAAAATTATTGGCCGATCTTCGGGGAGATTTTGGTTATTTTCAAACTTAACAGTATTGAAAAGCAAATGATAACAACGAAGTAAAAAAAGATTGAGAATATCAACACTTTTCTTATGCAACGAATAACCTCCTGTTTTCAATGAGATCCATTGTAAAGGATGAAAAATGACTAAACACAATCCAAAAAAAACATAAAAAAGCGGGGATAACAGAATACCTAAAAATTTGCGTACCATAGTTGAATGATGAAATACAAAGATACGAATTTATATTTTGTGAATCATGTTTTAACAATTTATGGCCTTGTAATCCTAAATGATAATTCGGATAAAATCGATTTGTAAAAGAAAAGTATTAACCAAAAATTAAACCCTATTTATCCGCAAAATGAATTAATTTTGCAACATGTCTGATAACGCTAAAATGGATCTCAAGGTGTTTCGTCGCCTTATAAAATTTGTAAAACCATATCGTTCAATTGCTCTAATCGCTTTTTTGTGTACGATCATTTTAGCCGTATTAAGTCCAACTCGCCCACGTTTAATTGGAGAAATGATCGGGAATTTTATCGTAGAAGATCAAAATGAAAACGCCCTATTCAACTGGAGTTTACTTTTAGTTGGTGTTTTGATGGCTGAAGCCATTTTTCAATTTTTAGGTTCTTACTTTAGTAATTTATTAGCGCAATCTATCATTCGAGACATTCGTCATAAATTATTACGTCATATCTTATCATTTCGAATGAAATATTTTGACAAGACTCCAATCGGGAATCTAGTCACACGTTTAGTATCTGATATTGAAGCCATTTCCGAAACTTTTTCATCAGGATTGATCGATATTCTAGGTGATTTGCTCATGCTAATTGTTGTGGTTACTTGGATGTTTATTTTGAATTGGAAATTAACCGTTTTATCTCTTATTCCAATTCCACTATTAATTATTGCAACACGAATTTTTGCTCGTGCCATGCGAAATTCGTTCCAAGCTGAGCGAACACAAGTCAATCGATTGAATACATTTGTTCAAGAACGAATAACTGGAATGGCTATTGTTCAACTCTTTAATAGAGAAAAACAAGAAGAAAAAACCTTTGACTCAATCAACAAAGATCACCGTCAGGCTCACGTAGATGCTGTTTGGGCATTTTCCATTTTCTTTCCTGTTGTAGAAATTTTAAGTTCATTATCTATTGCTTTTTTACTCGTTTGGGGAGCTTTTCAATTTTTGGGTGAAACAACGATGTCTACAAAAGACATGACGCAAAGTATCTTTACTTTCACTCTTTGGATTCAAATGCTTTTCCGTCCTATTCGACAATTAGCGGACAAATTCAACATTTTGCAACGAGGAATTGTAAGAGCTGAACGCGTTTTTGAAGTTCTTGACACGAATGAAGAAATTCAGTCTGAAGGTACAAGTACAGACCTGAACTTTAATCAAAACATCACTTTTCAGGATATTTATTTCGCCTATAAAGAAGATACTTGGGTATTGAAAAATATCAATTTAACTATTGAAAAAGGAAGTATGGTAGCTTTTGTTGGTGCTACAGGTGCTGGTAAAAGTTCGATTGTTAATCTTCTAGGTAGATTTTATGAGTATCAAAAAGGAAATATTTTTATTGGCGAAACAAACATTCAAGAACTTGATTTAGCATTTCTTCGCAGAAACATAGCGATTGTTTTACAAGATGTTTTTCTTTTTTCTGATAGTATTTTAAACAACATAACACTCGGAGATCCAAGTATTTCTCGTGAACAAGTGATTGAAGCAGCAAAAGCAGTTGGCGCTCATGACTTTATCGATCGATTACCAAATGGATATGATTATGAAGTTGGTGAACGTGGGGGTGTGCTTTCTGTCGGTCAACGTCAATTATTAGCTTTTATTCGAGCTTATGTTTACAATCCTCATATCTTAATTCTCGACGAGGCAACATCAAGTGTTGACAATGAATCGGAATTAATGATTCAACATGCAACAGAAAAATTGACAAAAGGACGAACATCCATTGTGATTGCTCATCGTCTTTCTACAATTCAAAAAGCGGACAAAATTATCGTGATGGACCAAGGAGAAATCAAGGAAACAGGAACGCATAACGAATTATTAGAACAAGACGGTTATTACCGTAAATTATATGACATACAATTTGCTGAAAAAAATTCGAACCACTAGATTTTCAGCTAATAAAAACAAACAAAAATGAATGAATTAGTAGGGTTAAAAATTGGAGGTGTACCTGAACACTTCAATCTTCCATGGCGTTTAGCAATTGAAGAAGGTCGGTTCAAAGAAATTGGTTTAGATTTACATTGGAGTGACATGAGTGGTGGCACTGGTCAGATGATTCGTGGACTTGAAACAGGATCTATCGACATAGCTGTTTTACTAACTGAAGGAATTACAAAAGCTGTCTTACAAGGTTTGAATGCTCGCATCATGAGTGTTTATGTTGTTAGTCCACTTCACTGGGGTATTCATGTTCCTTATCATTCCGATATAAAACGAGTTGACCAACTTGAAAACCAAACTTTTGCCATATCACGAGAAGGTTCTGGCTCACATTTAATGTCTTACATCAAAGCAGATCAAGAAGGATGGGATATCAATAAGTTGAAATTCAACATCGTTGGAGATGTATACGGTGGGCTTTGGGCTTTGGGACACGATGAGGCTCAAGCTTTTTTGTGGGAAAAATACACTACTTTTCCTTTTACTGAACAAGGAAAATGTCGTTACATCGATGAAGTGGTTACTCCTTGGCCTTGTTTTGTGATTGCAGTAAGAAATGAAGTGTTCGAAAAACAAGCGGATCTACTTAAAAAAATGGATCAAATTGTAAACAACCGAGCAAGAGAGTTAAAAAAAGATCCCGATGCTGTTGAAGTGATCAGTTGGAGATACAACCTGCGTTCTGGCCAAGTGGCGAATTGGTTGATCGAAACAGATTGGAATTACGATGGAATTGAGTACCCACTAGCATTTGAAAAAGCAGTTAAATACCTCAAAAAACTCAATTTAATTTCTGAGAAAGAATCTGAGAATTGGCGAGATAAATTATTTTTCAACTGATTGATTTTAAATGAAAAGCGATAAAAATGGCAATATCGGAATATTCCGATATTGCCAAATTGACTCAGTTTAAATCGATTTTCCATTTATCTAAAAAACGTAACTTTATAAATAAAAAAAAAGCGAATTCCACTTTTCAAGTAAAATCCGCCCTTCTTAATTCTAATTTATTATCTGTTTACTTTGTAAATCGGATCGTTTGAATCGGTGTTTGGTTTTGATAAATTGTCATTAAATATGTTCCAGACTGCATTTCATCCGCTTGAATCTCTCCACTTACAGATAAAACTCCGCTTTTAATTTTCTGACCTGAAATAGAGAAAATTGAGTATTCAGCCTGTACAGGAATTTCTCCAACTAATTGAATATTTGATTGAATTGGATTTGGAGTAATTTTCATCTTTTCTAGGGTTAAATCCGAAACAGAGAGCGCGCTTCCATTTGCTAAAAACACAGCATACTCCTCGTCTTCTTGCATTTCGTCTTCATAATCCGTGTGATCCAACAATAAAAGCTCAGCTTTATTATCGGCATTTACCCAAATGAATGTCGTATTTGTTGTTTTGATTAGCTGCCCCATGATTGTCATCTCTGTGATTGCTACACGCTTAAGTTTGATCACGTTTTCAAAGGTTCCAAATGATGTAATCAGTGTTCCGCTTCCTTGAGAAACGGTAGTTGAAAAACCAGTCATTTCCAAAAAACCAGGCATTGACATCGCCACATCGTCTGTAAATAAATAATTGGTTGCAGTGATTGGATACGTATATAAAATAGCAGGGTTTGTCATACTCATACTTTCATCTCCCAATTCAGTTATTGAGTCTGTATTTGCGTGGATGAAATAAACCTCTGGTTCTTGATCCATCGTATAAGCTAAGTTTGCCTGAGGAAAATCAATTTGTTCTTGTGCGGTTAATGCTCTGAATGATTTTGAAGAAGTTTCTCCTGTTAAAGTTGCGTTTGCAAAATTCCAAGTTTGATTGGCACCAACATTTCCTGAATCTGCTAAGGTTAAATTGGCGTAACTAAACTCTTGTTGCATCCCAGCAATTGGATTTAAATTACCAATAGTTTGTGCTTTACTCGTGAAAGCTGTCATTGCCAAAAGGCACCATGTAAATACTTGTTTTGTCATAATTATCGATTTTGATTATATGACAATTCATTTTTCGAAAACCTTTGCTTGGTAATTTATTTTAACGTTTGTTAAGAATTTTACCTACGCATTTTCCTAGATCTTCGTTTTTCTCTTCGATTCGTCTTTTTAATTCTTTTCTTTACTTCTTTGGATTGTAAACTCCAATAATGATCGTATGCCTCTTTTTGTTTTTTCTTTGCTGCTTTTCGCTCTTTCTTCTTCTCTTTTGCTCTTTGTGCTTCGGCTTCTTCAACTGTAGCAGGTGTTTTTCCGGGTTGAGAAGAAGAACAAGCTAATAAAAGCTGACATACAATAAAGAAAAATAAAATCCGTTTAAACCAATAAATAAACATAATTCTGTAACTTGCGTTCCAATGATGAAAGTACGCATTTTTTATTTTTTAGCGCTCACTTTACTTTTTTCTTGTAAAAAAGTGAAAAACAACCCTGTTCCTAGTATTCCTTTCGATATAACCATCAATCTTTCATTACCGAGTTACAGCGATTTACAAGGAGTTGGTGGTTGGTGCTATGTAAATGGTGGGTCGCGCGGAATCATTGTTTATCGGCGTTCCTACGAAGAATTTGTTGCTTTTGATCGTCATTCTCCTGCTCAATTAACAGATGAATGTACCGATCCTCTTGTACCCGATGCGGACAATTTTCTTCAATTAAATGATGCTTGTACAGGAGCAGTGTTTTCTTTGTATGATGGTTCTCCTGTTTCAGGTGCTGAAATCGGTCTTCGACAATACCAAACTATGTGGGATGGAGGATTTAATCTTCGTGTTTTTAATTAAGACCAGAGTTTAGAAGTAATTATTCCATATTACTAGTTGCTCAAGTGTTTACTAACGGATAAGCAACTCTTATACCCTTGATTTTACTGGCTTTTCCATTTTAAACCATCAATTCACACTTCTCTTTTCATTCATTGTTTACAGCTCATACTTCTCATTGATTAAGCTTTCTTGAGGCAATATAAATCGTTCATAATTTAATATGAAATTTCTAGTTGAACAAAAGTTTTTTAACGGTTATGCAACTCTTATCCCCTTGATTTAACTAACTTTCATTCATTTACACATTCTGACGTATGAATTCTAATTATATCCAAAAACAACTCATACTGAAGAATGCGCATGTACCATGAAAAAGTTCTACTTTCATCAGTGTTTGATCAGCATCGTGACAAAGCTTTGCTTTCGTCATCTGCAAGTACCATGTCAAAACGAAGTTTTCGTCACTGGAACTAGCTCACTAATCTACTAAACCACTAATCTACTAAACCACTAATTTACCAAACCACTAATTCCCTACCTTTGCACCATGGAATCGATACGACTTAATAAATACATCAGTGAAAGTGGACTTTGCTCACGACGTGAAGCAGACCGTTACATCGAAACAGGTGTTGTATTTATCAACGGAAAAAGAGCAAAAATGGGAGATCAAGTTCTACCAACCGACACTGTTAAAGTCAACGGAATGCTTATCGAACCAAAACCCAAAGAAGAAGCAATCTACATTGCATTCAATAAGCCTGTCGGAATTACCTGTACTACCGCTCAATCAGACCCCGACAATATCATTGATTTTATCCAATATGGTGAACGAATTTTTCCAATTGGGCGACTAGATAAAGATTCTCAAGGCTTGATCTTCTTGACTTCGAATGGAGATATCGTAAACAAAATTTTGCGTGCTGGAAACAACCACGAAAAAGAATATTTGGTCACAGTTAACAAACCGATTACAGATCAATTTATCAAAGGAATGGCTAGCGGTGTTCCCATTTTAGGAAAAACAACCAAAAAATGCCTCGTTGAAAAAGTAAATACGTTTGTCTTTCGAATCATTTTAGTGCAAGGACTAAACCGCCAAATTCGACGCATGTGTGAGCACTTTGGTTTTGAAGTTCAAAAATTGGAACGAATCCGAATTATGAATGTAAAATTAGAGGGAATTCCTGTTGGAACTTACCGTGAATTAACGGAAAAAGAATTGACTGTTATATTTGAAATGGTTAAAAACTCGACTCAAACGGCCTCAATTCAAACAAAAACTACTAATTCTAAATCAAATACGCAGTCAAATTCTAGCAATCGTTCTGAAAAACCAAAAACACCCAACAACCCTGATTTTCGAAGACGAACAAATACAAAATCTGGCTACAAATCAGCTGGGAAAAATTCGAGTAGTGGCAAAAATCAAGGAAAAAGAAGTAATAAAAGGTAAGTCCTTTTCAAACACCATGTTTTATTAATTTCTGGGAAATCCCGGTCGGCAAAAACGGTAATAAGTTATTCGAAATCAGTTTTTAGTTTCTCATTCTGACATATTTCATTTGTACTAGTCCTGATTCAAACGAAGATACTTTCTGAAATTGCCACAATTGTTCCGGACGTTCATCTTTGAATAGTTTCGTGCCATTTCCCAACATAATTGGAATGTAGGATATTGTCATTTCATCAACTAAATCCAAGTTGAGCAAAGCATGAATCATTTCAGCTCCTCCATCGCAGTAGATGTTTTTTCCCGTTTTCTCCCTCAATTCTTGAATTAAAATCGATAAATCGCCTGAATAAAATCTTGTTCTTCCGAAAGATGTTCGTTCAGTTCGTGTGAAGACGATGACATCTCGATCCCCATTGTCGTAGTGCGTGGTACCCATTTCTTTTGCGACCCAATCGTATGTTTTTCTGCCAATTAAAATGGTGTCAATCGATTCGTTAAATTCCGCATATCCGTAATCTTCACCTTCTCGTTCAACGATTTTCAAAAAATCAAGATTGTCCCCTGTTTTGGCGATGTAACCATCAATACTACAAGCAATATATACACAAACTTTTCTCATTTATTTCGCCAAAAAAGGCTGGCTCATAAGAGCCAGCCATACATGAATAATCTGTCAATTATTTTTTATAAAAAGGTAATTTAACCACTTTTGCTTTCACACCTTTTTCACGAATTTCGATAAAAATATCACTATCAACTGCTGCATGATCAACTGTTACATACCCCAGTCCAATTCCCAACTTCATGGATGGAGACATCGTACCTGAAGTCACTTTTCCTATCACTGTTCCTTCTGCATTCACAATTGGATAATCGTGACGAGGAATTCCACGTTCAACCATTTCAAAAGCGATCAATTTGCGACTAACGCCGTTTGTTTTTTGCTCTTCAAGCGTAGCACGATCAACAAAATCCTTGTTGAATTTGGTAATCCAGCCCAAACCTGCTTCGATTGGAGATGTCGTATCATCGATATCATTCCCATACAAACAGAATCCCATTTCCAAGCGCAATGTATCTCTAGCAGCCAATCCAATTGGTTTAATCCCGAATGATGCTCCCGCTTCAAAAACGCGGTTCCACACCTGTTCTACTTCGCTGTTTTTACAATAAATTTCAAAACCTCCAGAACCAGTATAACCGGTTGCAGAAATAATTACATGTTCGATACCAGCAAAATCAGCCACTTCAAAGTGGTAGTACTTAATTTCCGAAAGGTTTACACTAGTTAGCGATTGCATTGCTTCAACTGCTTTTGGTCCTTGGATTGCCAACAAAGAATAATCATCCGATAAATTGCGCATTTCTACTCCATCCGTATTGTGAGAAGAAATCCAGTTCCAATCTTTTTCAATGTTGGATGCATTAACTACCAATAAATACTGTTCTTCTTTCATGCGGTAAATGATCAAATCATCTACAATTCCTCCTTTTCCGTTAGGCAAACAACTGTATTGTGCTCTACCAATTGTCAAGGTTGACGCATCATTTGTCGTTACTCGTTGAATCAAATCCAACGCTTTAGGTCCTGTCAACAAAAACTCACCCATGTGAGAAACATCAAAAACACCAACACCATTACGAACGGTTTCGTGTTCAACATTTACGCCTTCGTATTGTACGGGCATGTTATATCCTGCAAAAGGAACCATTTTTGCTCCCAATGAAATATGTTTCTCTGTTAATGCTGTATTTTTCATCTTGATTTTTTCAATTAACAACCAATATTGGCTTGTTTTTGTGCGCCAAACTTACAGATTTTTCAATTACTAACCCGATATTTCTGCTACTTTTTTACCGATCAACGTTCCGATTGCAACACCCATTCCACCCATTCGAACTCCCACCGTTATCCGATCATCAACTCGTTCAATGATGGGCTTTTTACTTTGTCCAACGCCCATGATTCCCGCCCATCGCGATTCAATTTCAACGTGAGAATGAGGTAGAATAACCGTTTTAAGCAATTTCTCCAACGAATCTTGAATTTGTTGTGTCGTTTCCATTTGTGTTGTGTTTTCTCCTTTGAAATCCAAATTTCGACCACCTCCCAACAAAATACGGTTATGAATATTTCGAAAATAATAATAACCTGCATCGTAGTGAAACGTCCCTTTCCAAGTTAAATTAGAAATCGGTTTTGTGATCAAAACTTGTGCCCGGGCAGGTTGGACATCCAATTCTGGAAAAAATGTGCGCGCAAATCCGTTGGTACATACACACAAATGAGCTGTTTTTACTTTGCCCAATGTTGTTTCTAAAACAAGATGATCCTGTTGCTTTTCAAATGCTTTCACATCAACACCTGTCAACATGTGAATGTTATTCTCAGCCAAAAGTTGTGTCCATGCGAACATCATTTTCCCTGTATCAATTTGACCCTCCAAACGATTGTGGAATCCTCCTAAAATTTGATCAAAACCAGTATTGTTTAGAGGTGCTTGGTTCCACAAAAAACAGTCTTTTTCACCCGTAATTTGTTCGATATTTTCGTTCAAATAAGCTCTTTTTTCGTTCGTTTCTTTAACCAATGAATTTTTATCTTTGGTAAGCAAATCCCACGAACCATTTAATTGAAAATCAATTTTTTCATCCCCAAGTAATTCACGAAGATACCGCAAGCCTTCCCATCGCAAAGCAACTGTTTCCCAAACTTCTTTTTCAGAAATCCGACTCAAATCATCCAATAATTCAGTTGCACTTCCAAAACAGGCAAAACCAGCATTTTTCGTACTCGCTCCCGAAGGTAAAATTCCTCGTTCCAACAAAAGTATTTTGGCGGAAGGAAATTGTTTGCGAAGATGAAAGGCTGTACTAGAACCGACAATTCCAGCTCCCAAAACCAAAAAATCGACACTTCCAAACCACTGATTTTGTTCCCAATAACTTAAATTCACAGGATTTCCACTTCTGAAGTCACTCATTCCGCGCTTTTTTACGATATTTGTTCTATTAATTTGGACTCAAATTTAAACCAAATCTGTAACCAGTTGTACAGACGAACGTTTTAACACAACATATGAAGTTTTTTTTACTCTTTATTGGACTTTTTCTTTCCGCTTGGACTTTTTCCCAAACACAAGTCGAATTTCGCGTTGACATTGTAAACAAAAAAACAGGAAAAGCTGAAGCTGGAGCTACTGTGAAAGTGTTAGACAATGGATCAACAGCAACCAGTTTAACTTCTCCATCGAATGGAAAATTGAAATTCAATCTGCCTGATGGAAAAGTTTACAAGGTTGAAGTTAGTAAATCGGGTTTCGTAACACGCTTTTTATTTGTAAATACGCAGAATATCAACTTGGAATTACTTCAAGGTTCATCTCCTCTCGCACGGTTCGAAGTGTCACTTTTTGAAGAAGTTCAAGGCATTGATTACTCGTTTATCAAAAGTAATCCCATTACCGAATTCAAATACGATGGACAAAGCGATGAGTTAGCTTACAATCCAACAATGGCTTCTAAAATGAGTACTCAAGTGGAAAAAGTACTTGCTGAAGCAGAGAAAAAAGCCAATGGTTCGGCAGATTTCAACAAGCTAGTTCAAGAAGCCAATGCACTTGCCACGCAGAAAAAATACCAAGAAGCATTAACAAAATATGAAGCCGCTTTGAGCTTAAATCCAACCGATGCTTATGTCAACAAGCAAATCATCGAAATGGATCGATTAATCAAAGCAGAAAAGCAAGCGAGTATCATGGATGGTCAAGCAGCAGATGAATATTCAGGACTCATTTTTGCGGCAGATGAATTGAAAAAACAGAAGAAATACAAAGAAGCAATTGCCAAATACCAAGAAGCATTAACGAAGAAAAATGAACAATATCCAAAAGATCAAATCGAAGATTTAGAGGATTTAATTTTAAAGCAAGAAAAGGAACTTGCCAATCAGAAAAAGTATACGGATGCCATTGCAGCTGCCGAAATTTTATTCAAACAAAAGAGTTATAAATCGGCTCGAGAGCAGTATGTAATTGCTCAGAAATTGAAACCTTCTGAAACGGTACCTCCGACCAAAATTGCCGAGATTGATAAACTTTTAGAGGCCGAAAAAGCCGTTCAAGAAAAGAAAAATCAATACAACACATTGGTGGAAGATGGCGATAAACTCTACAACGAAGAAAAATGGGAAGAAGCCAAACAAAAATATGTTGAAGCAAAAGCCATTGAAAATGCATCTTCTTATTTAACAGATCGAATTGCTGATTGTGATAAAAAAATTGCCGCAATTGCTGCTGAAAAAGCCAAACAGTTACAAATCGAAAAATTACTCGCTGAAGGACAAAAAGAAATGGATGCCTCCAAGTGGGAGATGGCAAAAACAAAATACAACGAAGTATTAAAATTAGATACTGAAAATGCAACAGCAAAAGCAAAAATCAGTGAAATTGAGGTAAAAATTAACGAAGAAAAACAGAAAAAAGAACTCGAAGCGAATTTCACCAAATTAGTTGCTGATGGAGATGCATTGATTAAAACTTCGAAATTTGAAGATGCAATCGCAAAATATGAAGCTGCAATTAAATTAAAAACTGATCCGGCAGTCAGCCAAAAAATTACAGATGCTCAAGCTCAATTGGCGAACCAAAAATCAGCTGCCGAGAAAAAAGCACAATACGACGCAGCGATGTTGGAGGGCGACAACCTATTCAAACAAAGTAAATGGGAAGAAGCAAAAGGGAAATACACCGAAGCATCTAATTTAGATCCTGCTCAACAACTACCAAAAGATAAAATAAAATTAGCTGAAGCAGAACTTCTAAAATTAGCCGATGCAGCAAATAAAAAAGCAAAATTTGATGCTGCCATGGCTGAAGGAGAAACTCTTTTAACCGCAGGCAAACTTCCTGAAGCGAAAATCAAATTCATTGAAGCAAAAGGAATTGATGGTTCAAAACCAGAGCCACAACAAAAAATTGATGCTATCGACAAAGAAATCAAAGCGCTGGCTGATGCGAAATCAAAGCAAGAACAATTTGATGCACTCATCAAAGCAGGTGATGATTTTGTTACTGCAGGAAAATTAACTGAAGCTAAAACGAAATTTGAAGAAGCTGGGAAATTAGATCCGGCAAGTACTGTTCCCCCACAAAAAATTAGTGCTGTTGAAAAAGCGATCGCTGATCAACAATCATTACAAGCTGAAGCTGACAAAAAAGCGAAATACGATGCTGCCATGAAAGCAGGAGAAGATTTGTTTACAGCTAAAAAGTGGAATGAAGCAAAAACAAAATTCAGTGAAGCAAAACAAATCGATGGGTCGCAAACTCTTCCTGACCAACGCATTGCAGCAGTAGAAACTGAATTGTCTAAGTTGGCAGAAAGTGAAGCAAAAAACAAACAAATTGAAGCCTTACTCAAAGAAGGAAAAACAGCGCTTGATGGAAAAGACTTTAATACTGCTTTACAAAAGTACCAAGCTGTTCTTGCTGTTGACAATACAAATCAAACAGCGAAAGATGGTGTAACAGCTGCACAAAATGGATTAACCAATCTTCAAGCTGAAGCAGCTAAAAAAGCGCAATTTGAACAAATAAAGCAACAAGCAAACACCGCATTTGAAGCTAAAAATTGGAACGAAGCAAAAACACTTTACAATCAAGCAAAAGCCATTCAAGCAGATTCCGAAATAGAGAAAAAATTAGCGGACATTGAGAAAAAATTAATCGAAGAGCAAGCCGCTTTGGCAGCAGAAAAATCAGCTGCTGAGAAAAAAGCACTGTTTGATGCTGCTATGATGGAGGGTGAAAATTTATTTGCCAATGGAAAACTGAGTGATGCAAAAGCAAAATTTGTACAAGCCAAAAGTATCGATGCATCCAAACCAGAACCACAACAAAAAATCGATATCATTGATGCACAATTAAAAGCAGAAGCTGATACAAAAGCCAAAAAAGAACAGTTCGATGCTTTGTTAAAAGCAGGAGATGAATTGGCCGCAGCCTCAAAATGGGCAGAGGCAAAAGAAAAATATACCGAAGCTGGAAATTTGGACCCTTCCAATGCAATTCCTCCACAAAAAATTGCTCAAATAGATCAAGCAATGAATGATAGCCAAGCGCAAAAAGCATTGGCTGAAAAGAAAGTGCAATACGATGCAGCCATGAAAAGTGGAGAAGATTTATTCACAGCTAAAAAATGGGATGAAGCTAAAACCAAATTTTTAGAAGCGAAACAAATTGATGCTACGCAATCGAAACCAGACGAGCGCATCGCTGCTATTGAACTGGAGAAATCAAAAATGGCACAAGCAGATGCTTTAAACAAACAAATAAACAATTTACTCGCTGAAGCAAAATCCGCTTTCGATGCAAAAGATTATACGAATGCTTTACAAAAATACCAAGCAGTTTTAGCAATTGATAATGCGAACAAACCTGCCCAAGACGGATTAAGTGCAACACAAAATGCATTCAATGCAGCACAATCAGAAACGCAAAAATTAGCGCAATTTCAACAATTCAAACAAAAAGGAATTGAAGCATTTTCCAATCAAAATTGGACGGAAGCCAAAACTTTTTTGACACAAGCGAAAGCGATCCAAACAGATGCTGAAATTGATCAAAAATTAGTTGAAATTGATCAGAAAATCAACGAGCAAGCACAAGCAGAATTACTGGATCAAGCATACAAAAAAGCGTTGGCGGATGGTGAATCTCTAGCAAATAGTCAAAAATACGATGAAGCAATAGCTAAATTCAAAGAAGCCAGCAGTAAAAAACCACAAGAAAGTTTGCCTAAAACACGCATTCAAGAAATTGAAAACTTGAAAGCACAATCATCTGCACAACAACAAATAGATCAAAAATACCGCTCAGTGATGGACAAAGGAAACCAAGCTATGAGTGAAAAAAACTACTTGGAAGCAATCAAATTGTTCAATGAGGCTATGTCGATAAAGCCAAATGAGCAAGATCCAATTGATAAAGCAAAAGAAGCGGAACGGTTAGAAAAAGAAAAATCATCCGATGAAGATCGTAATTACCAAAAAGTATTGGAAGCCGGTCAAAAAGCCATTGATAACAAAGATTGGGATAAAGCAACCGATTATTACAAACGAGCTATTGATTTAGCGGAGAGTTTAAAGAAAGACAAAACAGTACCGCAAGGTAAATTGTCTGAAATTGATCGTTTAAAACAAGAGGAATTAGCCTCTAAAAATGCATTGGCAGAAAAAGATAAACAGTATCAACAAAAAATGAATGAAGGTTCTGCTAAACTTCTTGCCAATGAATTTGATGCTGCAATTTTGTTGTTTCAAGAAGCAAAATCAGTGAAACCAACTGAAACAACACCCGATCAAAAAATAGCAGAAGCCAACCAAAAGAAAAATGCACTTGCCAATGCTGCACAAGCAAAAGCAAACTATGAAGCCGCTATGAAACGGGGTTCTGATGCTTTAACCAGCAAAAAATACGATGTCGCATTAAGCGAGTTCAAAGACGCTTTAAATGCACAACCCAATGATGTTACTGCTACCAATAAAATCAAAGAAGTAGAGCAAATTTTAGATGATTTAACCAATCAAAATAAGGCAAATGCGATAAAATCTGAATTTGATGCTTTGGTGAAAGAAGGGGATCAACTGATGAAGCAAGCTAGTTTTTCAGCAGCTCTGGCAAAATACGAAGCTGCAGATGCAAAAATGAAAGGCGATCAACATGTTAAAATGCAAATTACTTTAATCAAAAAGAAATTCGAAGAAAGTAAAATGGTTGCTGCAGCATACGATAAGCTGATCAAACAAGGAGATAAAGAATTTAATGCGAGTGATTATAAAAATGCACAAAAATCATTCAATGAAGCATTAAAATTGAAGCCATCGGATACATATGCAACTTCTCGATTGAATGAAATTGATAAAATATTGAATCCAGTTGTAGTACAAAATGGACCACTTCCAAATTTGGGTATTCCGACTAACAACTCGATCATGGATGGTCAAGCTTTGCTTCAAAAAGCGGAAGAGGAACGTAAAAGTCGAAAAAATGTTCGTTTGAAGAATAAAATGCATCAAGTAGAAGACCAGCAAGTTGCAATAAGTCAAACAGAAGAAAAACAAGTTATAGCCAACAAAGAAGAAATCGCAACAGCAGTCAAAGTAAACGAAGAAAAAACAATTACCGATGACGAAAGCAGACAGTTGACAATTGAAACAGTAAATGCCATTCAAATTCAAGCTGAAAATCAAGAGATCAACAACCAAGGATATGATTATTCTGATCAATTATCGAATGATGAAAAATTCCAATTGATGCATGCTGAAAATGCGGTTGAATATGTTCAGTCCGAAGCGGTTTATCATGAAAACACAGAAGTTGTAAAGGGAATTTATACTGCTTATTCCAATCAAGTTGATGAAAACAATCAACATGACTACGAAGGTCAAATAGACAACAGAGGTACCATTGAAATGGTAACCATTCAAGTTGCTGAAAAAGTAGTGGATGATACTGAAGCGCGAAAAATTACTGAAACCGATGTTCGAAATGCGCAAATCACCGTTGAAACGGCTGAAAGTGAAAACCGCGAACAAGCTGATATTTATGTGAGAAATAACAAAGAATCCATCCAGACAACCGAAATTGTTCAAATGGACAAAACCATTCAAGAAAGTAAAAATGCGCTTGAAAATGCAGATGTAGCGGTACAAATTCGTACAAAAGCAGAAGATCAAATCATCGATATTGATGCACAAAAGACAGAACAATTGTACGAAAACGATCACAAAATTTCAGAATCCGTCAAGTTAATTGCTGAAGAAACAGAAGATGCAGATCTAAATCGTCAACAAACGGTTGAAACCGTTAAACAAATCGACCAGAAAAAAGTAGATGAGGAACTCATAGCTTTCGATAAAAACATGGTCAAAGCACTGACAAACAAAGATGTTATTGTTACACAAGAAAAAAAGAACATTGGAGTTGTGGAGCAAGAAGAAGAGGCAAAAGCGCTACTTATCAAAGAAGTTGAAAAAGTGGATAAACAAGCACAAACCAAAACCGTTGAAAACGGTTTGAACGATGATCAACAACGTCAGCAAGCCAAAGAAATTGTTTCTGCCTCTGAAGTAGAAGTAGCTAACAAGGCCATTACAGAGGTTGAAAAACCCAAAGAAAATGCCGAAACACTTAAAAGTGTTACCACAAACGTTTCTGGTTTAGAACTCAAAAATGCGGATAAGCAAAATCAAAATACCCTGGATGCAAAAAAATTAATTGAAAAATTTGCCAACAATGAAATCAAATTTGACGACAAAGTTGCCAATGCGTTAGGTGCTCAATTTCCAGAAGGTGTTTCCCAAGAATCGTTCAATCAATTGGATGAAGAAGGACTTTTGAGAGCTGTCATTACCCGTAGAATTGTGGTAAAAAATGGCTATGGTGAAATCTTTGTACGAACACAAACACTCAATGGAGTAACGTATTCCCGCAATGGTCAACCAACATCCGAATACATCTGGCAAAAAGAGACACAAGATTCCCGATTGGTGAAAAATTATTAATCTCTCAAGGTTAATCGATCAGCAAAGGTTATTTTGAGTTGGAGTAACAAAAAAACAGGCAAATTAAAGATGAATAAGATCCATTTTATCGCCATTGGCGGAAGTGCCATGCACAATTTAGCAATTGCATTGAGTAGAAAAGGAATGCTTGTAACTGGCTCGGATGATGAAATTTTCGAACCATCGCGCACACGACTCGAAAAGCAAGGAATACTTCCGAAAGAAATTGGTTGGTATCCAGAAAAAATTCACTCCGAATTAGCGGCTATCATTTTAGGCATGCACGCGCGGGAAGACAACCCAGAATTACTTCGAGCAAAAGAAATGGGAATTCCAGTTTATTCCTATCCAGAATATTTGTACGAACAAAGCAAAGACAAGAAACGATTGGTGATTGGAGGTAGCCATGGAAAAACGACGATCACCTCTATGTTGTTACATGCCGTAAAAGAAAACAAGATTGCGAGTGATTACATGGTCGGTGCCCAACTGGAGGGCTATGACTGTATGGTAAAAATTACCGAAGAAGCGCCCTTTATGATTTTGGAAGGTGACGAATACTTAAGTTCCCCTATTGATCGTCGACCTAAATTTCATTTGTATGCACCCAATGTTGCTTTGTTGAGTGGAATTGCTTGGGACCACATCAATGTTTTTCCAACCTTTGAAAATTACGTGGAACAATTTGACCTTTTTTGCCAAAAAATCACGCCAAATGGCGTGTTGATTTACAACGAAGAAGATCCCGAAGTGAAAAAATTAGGTGAAAAATATGCTGCTAATCACCGCTGCATCGCATACAAAACACCCCAATACGATGTTACCGAAACAGGAACTTTACTTCATTGGGAAGGAAAATCGTATCCACTTCGCATTTTTGGAGCACATAATTTGCAAAATCTAATTGGAGCGATGCATTTAGCTTCCGAAATGGGAATCTCACATGATGCTTTTTTACAAGCCATGGCCACTTTTACTGGAGCAGGTAAACGTTTACAAAAAGTGACCGAAACAAAAGATTGCATATTATTTAAAGATTTTGCCCACTCACCATCCAAATTAAAAGCAACAACTAAGGCTGTCAAAGAGCAATTTCCGACAAGAACGCTCGTCGCTTGCATGGAATTACATACGTTTTCTTCTTTGAAAAAAGAATTTTTACCCCATTACAAAGATGCAATGAACCAAGCAGATCACGCAGTCGTTTATTTCAGTCCAGAAGTAGTGGCACATAAAAAATTAGAGCCAATAACCCGAGAACAAGTAAAAGAAGCATTTGGTGGAAAAGTGATTGTGTTGAATGAAACGGAAGAAGTTTTGGCTTTTCTCCGTGCACAAACCTGGGAAAATGCGGCACTTTTGATGATGAGTTCAGGAAATTTTGATGGGATTGATTACGAAAAATTGGGTGAAGAATTGTTTTTATAAATTTTATTTTCTAAATTCATCTTCACAATTGAAAATGTATGGGAGTTGGTGACAGTCGAATACGAAGCAGTAATCAGCATGTCAAAAGTTCAAAACAGCTGGAAGAATCGGATATTATAAACATGAAAAAATATCAAAATATCAAACGTCAAGCTTTGTTTAAAGCATACTCATTGCATCGAAAAAGACGACAAAATCGAATGGGATATGCTTTTATGTTGGCTTTTGCAACCTTGATTTTGATGCTGATTTTAGTTTGGAAATAAGACCGAAAAATCAACACTTATTTTCTAGCAAATCTCCATGTCCAATATTGCATGAGCGGGACGAGTAAAGCCGTTGGACCAAGCCAAACAATCCATTGAGGTTGAACGTCATTCAAATTGACAACCATGAATGCTGTGAATGCAGCAATGTAAGACCCCATCATCATTCCGATATGTTGACGCAACCATGCTTTTGGGTGAATTTCTTTCTTTTGAACTAGTTTGATTGCCGTCCAAACAACAGTAAAACACAATTGCAATTGTATTATTCCAAAGACCAGCAAAACAACATTTCCTTGCGTCACCATCACAATTCCATTTGAAATCCCAATAACAGTAACGACATGATCGAACCAACTTGGTTTTAGGGATTTATTTTGAATACTTTGTCTCCCAAAATGAATTTGAAACAAAGAAAAAATACCAATGCAAAACAGGAAAAGTGAATGACGATAAGTTGACATAATCACTGCGATTACACCTACAATTACCATTGCATAAAAAAACAATAGACCCATTTTTCGATGTAGTTCATTTCCTTTTTTTACGATTAAAATACTTGTTCCAACCGCTAACGCTGAAAATCCAGCAACAATGTGCATCACCAATAAACTCGTTTCAATCCACTTCATACTATTCACTATTTTTGATACAAAGTTGAATGAAAAATTGCTGAATCGAGAAAAAATGGGATAACGTGCTTGTTTTAGGGATGATTTGATTGATTTGGGACGAATGGTAAGGTGAATTGAAGTGTTAAATTTTTACGTTGTAGCTCAATGAACATGTAAATGTAGCTCAAAAAAGGTGATTTTTGAGCTTGAAATGTGATGTTGTTGAGCTTGAAGTTAATCCATCAACCGTTCCCGAATCAAATCGTTGTGTTGGCGAGAAACGGGGATTAGTGCTTCGCAATCGGCGAGGTGAAGTCGGTATCCTTGTGCATTTCCACTAACTCGTTCGATTGCGTTTAAGTTAACTAAATAACTTTTGTGACAACGAAAAAATTTGTTATTGTGTGAAATTTGAATTTCAATATCTTTCAATGTTGCGCGAATAACAGAACGCTGCAATTTCATTTCCGACCAAAAAAATATTTCCACGTAGTTAGCACTTGATTGAAAATAACGTAACGCTTCGATTGGAATCGATACTTCGTCCCACGAAAAATGTGAATTTATTGTTTCAGTTGAAGCCGTTTCTTTTTGATTTGTCAAGGATGCATTCATTTTTGAAGAATCGGCTTGGTACGCTTGTCGCAATTGAATCTCTTTGAAAAACAAGAAAATTAAGACAGGAATAATTCCAACGGCAAGTGTATAAAATTCAAACATCCAAAACGCATGCAACGAAATTTGAATACCAAATACTAGGTGACTAAACCAAACATTCAGCGCACCAATAACAAGTATATTAAGTGAAACCAAGGCGAATTCTTTTCCTAAATTCCAGTTTTCTCCAAACGTATCCGAAGAAAATAGCAGCGGAAAAAGGACGAGAACGAGCAAATATCCCAAAAACGTCATCGCCCCGTAACCGATGAACACCCAAAGCGTTGCTCCAGGATAGCTTGCTAAACCAAACGGTTTGAAAACATACAAAAAAAAGAACACAAAGACAGAAAAAACAACTGCCGATTGCATGCGTTTCAGTACCGAACTTTCGAACGGATAGGGTTTATTAAAGTGATTAAATACGGATGAAAACATGTACTAATTTACAAGTTTCGTAGTAAAATGCGTCTGTAAACAATCGTGATAAAAATGCTGTAAGCAGTAGCTAAAACAGTCATTCCGAGTAAACCTAGAATCGCTGTAAATTTCGCAGAATACATACTATGTTGGTTTTCCATGATTGCCTCATAGATTTCTTCTTTTGATTTCACTTCAAAATCTTCGTTAGATGCACGCAATTGTTGAAATTCTTTCGGATTTTCCAAGACTTTTTTCAACTCTATTTCTGTTTTGGCAATGCGACTATCAATGAATTCTGGATTGATTTTTTCGTAAAAAAAATAAAGAAAGATACTCACAACCAAAGCATACGGAACACCGGTTGTCATTCCCGCTTTGATATCACTCAGCGCATTTCCTTGTTTGAATCCTTCTGCTTTTTTGTGGAAATAAACTCCCAAAGCAATGCTCACCAACATCAAAAACATATTGATCATAGCAGAAGGTGTTACCGTTGTGTCTGAACTTCCAGCTAAGAAAAAAATCATTTTTACCAGAATCCAAACGAGTGCTCCAAGTAAACCAAATTTCAATGTGATTTTCATCGATGTTAAACTTTAAATAAAAAAGGGAGTCCGAAAACTCCCCAAAAACAGTAATTATCTATTCATGGACACCAAGAATTCCTCGTTGGAACGCGTGTGATCCATTTGTGATTTCAAAAATTCCATTGCCTCAACCGGATTCATATCCGCAATGTGTCGACGTAATAAGTAAATGCGTTGCAATACATCTTTTCCAACCAATAAATCATCACGTCTTGTACTAGACGCCTGAATATCAATCGCAGGGAAAATACGTCGGTTTGCAATCTTACGATCCAATTGCAACTCCATGTTACCCGTTCCTTTGAATTCTTCGAAGATTACCTCATCCATTTTCGATCCTGTTTCAGTCAATGCTGTAGCAATTATCGATAAAGATCCACCGTTTTCAATTTTACGAGCAGATCCGAAGAAACGTTTTGGTTTGTGAAGTGCATTTGCGTCTACCCCACCCGACAATACTTTACCTGATGCAGGAGAAACGGTATTGTAAGCTCGAGCCAAACGGGTGATTGAATCCAATAAAATACATACATCGTGACCACACTCAACCATTCGTTTTGCTTTTTCAAGTACGATGTTGGCTACTTTCACATGACGATCTGCAGGCTCATCGAAAGTGGAAGCAACAACTTCTGCTTTAACACTTCGTGCCATATCGGTAACCTCTTCTGGACGTTCATCGATCAACAAAACAATCAAATAAACTTCTGGATGATTGGCTGCAATGGCATTTGCCACGTCTTTCAATAACATTGTTTTACCCGTTTTTGGTTGGGCAACGATCATTCCACGTTGACCTTTTCCAATCGGAGCAAACAAATCCATGATTCTTGTAGACATTGATTCGTCTTTGTGACCCGTTAATTTGAATTTTTCATTTGGAAATAACGGAGTCAAATATTGGAAAGGAACACGGTCGCGAATGTAAGACGGATGTCGGCCATTGATAGAATCCACTTTCACCAAAGGGAAGAATTTTTCCCCTTCTTTCGGAGGACGAATAGTTCCTTTAACAGTATCACCTGTTTTTAAACCAAATAATTTGATTTGACTCTGTGAAACATAAACATCATCTGGAGACGGCAAATAGTTGTAGTCCGATGAACGCAAAAATCCGTATCCATCCTGGATTACTTCCAATACACCTTCAGCAGAAACAATTCCAGCTAAATCATACAAATCTTCTTCTGGTTCTTTTTCAACAGCACGATTCTGTTGATTGTTATTCTGGTGATTGTTATTTTGATTGTTGTTATTGTTGTTGTGCGGACGGTTGTTTTGTCTTTCCCGAAAATCTTGACGACGATTTTGTTGATTATTCGGGTTGTTTTGATTGTTAGTCGGCGTATTTTCTGTTGATTCCGTTGTCGCTTTATCGCTATTTTCAGTTGAATCAGCTGTTTCGTTGTTTCTTTTGAAGTCTTTTCGATCTTTGTTAAAACGATCTTTCTTCTCAAATTTATTTTTCTTGAAATCGCGGAAATCTCTTCCTTTTGGTGCTTCTTCAGTCGATTCAGCTTGCTCTACCTTCGGTGTTTCTTCTGATTTTGTTTCGATCACTTCCACCTTAGGCTCTGATTCTTTCTCCGTCTCTGTAAACAAATCTCCTGTTGTTGCAGGTGTTTCTTCTAGAGTTACTCGGATTCTTTTTCTACCTCTTTTAGGAGCATCCTCCGAAGTTGGAGCGGGTGAAGTTTCTGCTACTTGTTCTTTTGCTGTAGTAGAAGCCAATTTTTTCAGTTCTTCCAAAAGTTCTCCTTTTTTGAACGATTCGACACGTTTGATGCCAGCTGCTTTCGCAATTTCGCGCAAATCAAGGAGTTTTTTGCTTTCTAAGTCTTGTATATTCATAAAAATGAATTAGTAAATACTGTCAGTACACGTACTAATAAAAATGGATGTGATTTTTATACGAAAGAATTTTCGACGTGCAATATTACACAAATCTTTCTACATGTTATGCTATTTTTCATTTTTTTCGCTCATTTTAAGGAAACAAATTAAAAAAATGTATGAAATTGAGAATTTATACCTTTAACCATAGCGATTTTATTCCATCTTTTCAAAAAATCATAAACGAATTCAATCTCACTCATTGGAAAATAGTTTCATTTTTAATTCATTTTCGTTCAATTACTCGTAATTTCGCTTTTTCAAAATTTTCATTCATTTCACCATGAAATTGATCCGAAAAATTATCGCTTTCCCATTTATTTTGTTAGTCCGGATCTATCAATGGATTATTAGTCCCATTTTTCCAGCTAATTGCCGTTATCAACCTACTTGTTCGGCTTATATGATTGAAGCCATCGAAGAGTGGGGCGTGATCCGTGGTTTACTTTTGGGAATCAAACGCATTGCGAGTTGCCATCCGTGGGGAGGACATGGACATGATCCTGTTCCGAAACGTGGGGAGCGTAAAAGTGATAGAAATCACAAAACCCAATAAAATCAATGAGCTAAAGGTTGCTTATCCGTTAAGAAACCCTTGGTCAGCCAGTGAAAAAACACACAATAATGCAATATAATGACAATAAGTTCGTATTTTTGCACTTCTTTTTGAAACAATGAGTACAGAAACAGCTTGGTTTGCAGCGTGGTTTGATACACCTTATTATCACATTCTTTATCAAAATAGAAATGAGCAAGAAGCTCAGCTATTTGTGAGTAGATTGGTGGATCATTTGGCTATTTCTCCTGACCAAAAAGTACTCGATTTAGCTTGTGGAAAAGGCCGTCACGCCATTCATCTCAACAGTTTGGGTTTGGATGTGGTTGGAGTCGATCTATCTGAAAATAGCATTCAATACGCAAAACAATTTGAAAATGACCGCCTCCAGTTTGCCGTTCACGACATGCGTGAAATGTATCTGACTGAACACTTTGATGTTGTTTTTAATTTATTTACAAGTTTTGGTTATTTTGATGATCCAGCGGAAAATGAGCGCGTTTTAACTTCCGTTTTTACGATGCTTAAACCCAATGGAAAACTCGTTTTAGATTTTTTCCATTTAAATCGCGTACTCCAAACATTGGTTCCAAAAGAAACAAAAAGCATCGATGGGATTGATTTCCATATCGAAAAACGATTTGATGGAAAACACATTTACAAAGACATTCGTTTCGAAGACCAAAGAAAATCATTTCATTACACAGAACGTGTTCAAGGATTGAGCCCAACTGATTTTTATGCCATGCTTGAAAAAACAGGCTTCAAAGTCATCGATACATTTGGAAATTTACATTTATCTACCTTACAAGCTGATTCAGATCGATTCATCGTGGTAGCAGAAAAACAGATTTAATGCACATTTGGAATAGTATATTGTTGTTTGGTTCCGTCATTTTAGGCGGAATGATTGTTTCGCTAGCCAATCGATATGACCAACGAAAATTGATCAAAATTTTATTGGCTTTCAGCGGTGGGTTTTTACTCGCAATCGCTTTTGTCCATTTTTTACCTGAATTATACGCACATCATTCTCATTACATCGGTTTGTATGTGCTTACTGGCTTTTTGGTGCAACTTCTTTTGGAATATTTTTCTGGTGGAATTGAGCACGGTCACATCCACATCCACAAGGGACAAGCGGTTCCCATCATGCTTTTTGTCTCGCTGAGTATTCATTCATTCATCGAAGGAATTCCACTTGCGATACCCAGTGTTGAACACCACGGACATACTCATTTCAACGGAGAATCTTTGCTTATGGGAATTTTATTTCACCAAACTCCTGTAGCCATAGCCTTGATGACCTTGCTTCTTAGTGCTGGATTTTCGAAAATCAAATCGTGGGTTATTTTGGTGATTTTCGCACTAATGACCCCACTCGGATTACTTTTCGGATATCTAACCCGCGACCAATTGGGCGACTTAAACATGGATATACTTTTAGCTATTGTTGTTGGGATGTTTCTTCATATTTCTACCACAATTATCTTTGAATCAACTGAAAATCACCGTTTCAACCTAGCAAAATTGGCGAGTATCCTAGTTGGTGTAGTTTTGGCCTTGAGTTTCGGGTAGAGATTTCGCTGTAAACAAAAAAACCACCCGAATTTGGATGGTTTTCTATTTTTTTTCTTAGACTGAATCAAACAGTCATGATGTCTTTCTCTTTCAATTCCAACAAATCATCTACTTTTTTGATGTAGGCATTGGTAATGTTTTGAATTTCTGTTTCAGCATCCTTCATCATATCTTCAGGAAGTCCGTCGGCTTTCATGCTTTTCACCATATCCAGTGAATCTTTGCGGTTGTTTCGGATACCCACTTTCGCATGCTCGCCTTCTGCTTTGGCTTTTTTAACCATTTCCTTCCGGCGCTCTTCTGTCAACGGTGGAATCGTGATAATCAACATTTCACCATTGTTTTGTGGTGCTAAACCTAAGTTAGAATTGATAATTCCTTTCGCAACATCGTTTAAGATCGTTCGCTCCCACGGCTGTACAGTCAAGGTGCGTGCATCCATTGTTGCGATGTTTGCAACCTGTGCAATCGGTGTTGGTGTTCCATAATATTCCACCATCACACTTTGAAGCATTGATGGAGTTGCTTTTCCTGCACGGATTTTTTGCAATTCATTTTCCAAGTGAGTCAACGATTTTTGATTCGCTGACTTAAACTCATCATATACTAATTGAAGTTCTTCAATCATGTTTTCTTAATTTGAATAAGACCAATTTATTAATTACGTACAATCGTTCCAATTTGTTCTCCTGCGAGCAATTTTTTCAAATTCCCAGGTGTATCCATATCAAATACAACAATCGGTAAATCGTTTTCTTTGCAAAGTGTAAACGCTGTCATGTCCATCACTTGCAATCCTTTGCTGTATACATCATCAAACGTAATGACATCGTATTTGGTTGCGGATGGATCTTTGAACGGATCTGCGGTGTAAATTCCATCAACTCGTGTTCCTTTCAAAATCACGTCTGCATTGATTTCAATTGCCCGCAAAGACGCTGCTGAATCCGTCGTAAAATAAGGATTTCCTGTTCCAGCACCAAAAATGACTACACGTCCTTTTTCCAAGTGGCGCACCGCACGACGTCGTACATACGGTTCAGCAATTTCTTTCATTTCAATCGCTGATTGTAAACGCGTTTTCAAACCAACCGACTCCAATGCTGCTTGCAAAGCCATCGAATTGATCATCGTTGCCAACATTCCCATGTAATCGCCATGTGTACGATCCATTCCTCCTTCTTCGGCTTGCACTCCTCGGAAAATATTTCCTCCTCCGATCACAATCGCCACTTCGATTCCACCGTCACAAATTTCTTTGATTTGCTCTGCATACGAGCTTAATCGGTTGTTGTCAATACCGAATTGTTTGTCACCCATTAGTGATTCTCCACTGAGTTTGAGAAGGATACGTTTGTAATTCATGAACATGGATTTGAAAGTGGAAACAAAGATAATGTTTTTCTCAAAAGTGCACTTCTTTGCTCACAAATTCCATTTGAACCTTCTTAGAGAAAAGTCTTCCGCTTTTACAACTTCAACAAACCATATTTCTCGCGTTTCCCTGCTTCAACGGGTAAAAGCAATTCAGTTTGTGTATCGTTGATGACTGATTTTTTAGGTAGAGCTAGCAACATACTTTCGCTTGGACCGAACAGCATTTCTCTTAGTGATTCTCCCGTTGAAATGTCGATGGCTGTTTTTATTACGCAATTCGTTCGCTTGCGGAAAGAGGTTCCCATTTTTCCATTTTGGTAAACACCACGCTCGTCGTAATTTTGCTTGTGGTCATTGAAAATCAAATTCAACTGATTATCTTTCAAATAATAAGCAAATGAACTATACATTCCACCATCGTTGACTGAAAGTTGTACTTTGTTGATTTTTTTCACCCATTCAAACAAACCCGTTGGGTTGACTTTAAAAACAATGATGTCGTTGTAATAGTAATAAATCGTCGATCGGGAACGCGTCATGATGTCTCCATTGTAAAACGATTGCTCATAATATTGTTCCATGATGCCCACGATACTTCCATCGGGCAAGGTGTAGGTTTCGCGGATTTTGTAGTCGTACAAACCCGGATTTAGGATCGCCATTTCCACTTGCGTTTCATCGATATCGACCGCTTCGCTCGGTTTTAGGTCTTCTGCTTTGAACTTTTCGAAACCCTCGTCCACCACTTCTTTTTTCTTGAAATCGAGTCGAAAATAGAAAATCCCTTGTATGTTATTTTTGAATTGTTCGCCAAAAGTTCCACTAAAAGTCAACATGCGTTCGTTGTCGGAAGAAAACTGCATGTCGTAAATTTTGCGCCCGTCGAGATCCAACTCAAATTCTTCCATTCCCTCTTCGGTGGCTTGTAAAACAATCACTTTCTCCAGCCATTGATTGCTTTTTACCCGACCACGATCGTTGACTTCCATCACATTGCAGGCCAAAAAATAATCGCCGTGATTCGAAATATAACGGTGCGAAAAATCGACTTGCTTTCCAGGATACGTACTTTCATACTCTCCATCGAGCAACAATTGAAATTGACGGTCGTAAATGCGGTAATAATGTTTCTCCGCTTGTTCTTTGGTTTCAGGTTGGGTGTATTCAACGACAAAATACTGCCTGTTTTTCGACACAATCACGTCAAAAGTTCCGAGTTTTTGGAGTCCTGAGCTAATTGGAAATGAAAAAACGCGTTTGGGTTCGCCTTCCGTTTGACAATCTTTTCCATAAACTTGCGCATAAAGTTCGTATTTTCCTTCGCGCTTATCACTCAAAAAAACCACCGGCGAATGTCCAATGAACTGCAAATCCTGCAAAGTTGCGATGCTCTTCCCTACCCGACTGACAATTTTCCCCTTGCTAACTACCTTAAAATCTTGGTGATAATTCAAATACAAAGACTGATTCATCGAACCTCCCTGCAACCGCACGCTGTAAAACTGCGCCCCCGAATCGGCAAAAATCCCAAACAACATGCCTGTATGCTTGATTTCTTCGCTCCAACGCACCTGCTCTTGTGCCTTCGTTATTGAAAAGCTGAAAAAAAAGAGCGCCACCGCAAAAAGAGTCTTAAACATGTCTAGCAAATTTACACCGAAGGTACGTATTCGATGAACAAGTGTAGGAAAAAAATGGCAGATTGGCAAGGGGCACCAATAAATTAAAACAGAAAACATCCTATCCGTTTAAAATGGTGGTTGATGTAGATGAAAGGGAGAGAAAAAATGCTTCACAAAATATAGCTATTGTTGTGAAAATAACTTTGTAAGTTCCGTCTTTCTGAGGAAACAAAAACTCTTTAATTTCGTCATCTGCATGCTCCATGATATTGTTTTCATTTCTTCTAAATTAGCATGAAAATACCAATTAATCCAAAAATAATGAAAGTTGTGTGCGATTGAATATCATTACTAAACAAACTGTCATAAAAGAACCATTTATCGATTTACGAACTCTTTAGATGTTTGATACAATTAGTTTTTTATATTTGTAGAAGTTGTTTTAACTATTTTAATTTAGCCCTTTTGAATTTATGATTTCTCAAAATAATAGCTTTAATCCTTCTTACAAATTTCCTGTATGCCTGTAGATTTTTCTGACATATTAGTAATTGGCGTTTCTTCAAGAGCATTATTTGATCTTGAGCAAGAAAATGATGTGTTTCAGAAAGAAGGAATTGAGGCCTTTCAGGTTCAAATGTGTAAAAATCATTCAATGCAGTAGGTTTACAAACTGATAACAAATATTAAACAATGGTTAAAAACGCAACAATAGAAGTAAAAGGAACTGAAATTATAATTTTCAAAGGTGATACAGAAGATTTTACCACCTTAACAGAGATAGCTCGGTTTAAAGATGCAGCCACTATGGATGCCATCATTCAGAGCTGGCTATGCAATTGTAATACGATTTAACTGCTTGGCTTTTGGGAGCATATTTTCAAGCCCAGTTTTACCCCCCTCAAATTCGAGGAACTTAGAAAGAATATGTTCCATATTTCAATATAAACTAAGTAAAATGGCAAAAAAAATAAACATTGACGGTGCTGAAATAACGGTTGTTACTGAGAAAATGGATGATTTCATTTCTTTGACTGATATGGCAAAAAGCCAACATCAAGAAGTTGTAATTATTAAATGGCTTAGTTTAAAGAGTACCATCGAATACCTTGGAGAATGGGAAGCTTAATACAACCCAAATTTTAATTATACCGAATTCGGTACAATTAAAAATGAAGCTGGTAGCAACAACTTTGTTCTATCTGTTAAAAATTGGATTGAAGCAACCAACGCAATTGGTTTAACTGCCAAAGCTGGAAGGTACGGTGGAACCTATGGGCACAAGGATATTGCTTTCCATTTTGGGATGTGGATCAGTCCTAAATTCCAACTATTATTAGTTAAGGAATACCAACGCTTAAAAGATGACGAAAGCAACCGCCTACAACTCGAATGGAGCTACCAACGACACCTGTCCAAAGTAAATTACCACATCCACACAGATGCCATTAAAGAAAATCTGATTCCAAATGAATTGAACAAAGCACAAATAAGCTTTGTATATGCCAACGAAGCAGACTTGTTGAATGTAGCATTATTTGGAAAGACAGCCAAACAATGGCGTGATACTAACCCAAATGCCAAGGGAAATATAAGAGACGAAGCAAGCATTGAGCAATTGGTGGTACTCTCCAATTTAGAAAGCATCAATGCCGTATTGATACATCAAGGCCAAGAACAACCAGAAAGATTGAAGCAGTTGAACCAAATTGCAATCACCCAAATGAAGAGTTTAGTGCAAAACCGAACAATAAAAAAGTTAAAGTAAAAAAACGAAACAGAATATAAAATCAACACCTCATCACATAAACAAAACAACTTGAAGACTTTTCCAATTGTGAACGCAGTGTGTACACAATTGAATTAGAAGCAATATCGACTGCTATCAAGATTAGATGACAATGATAAAAGAGAATTTTATATTGCTGAAAGTATTAAAATCAAATGGAAAAATTAGATAAACATTGATTTTTACCCAAATTTCGTTTTTATTCAATCAAAAAATGGATTTTTAAACACTCCCATCTCACTTGCAATGCATACACCGAAGGTACGTTTTCGATGAACAAGTGTAGGAAAAAAATGGGAGATTGGGGAGGGGCATCAATAAATTAAAACAGAAAACATCCTATCCGTTTAAAAGGGTAGTTGATGTAGATGAATGGGAGAGAAAATTAGACGAATGATTTGGTGGGTTGAGAAATAAAACTATATTTGGGAAATAAAATTTACACAGTCATCAATTACAACTTCATTGGATTACTTCTGAACTAATGAAAAATAGAGGACTAACTGAGGATTAAACTATGCTGCACTCGATAAGAAAATTTGTTTATCTGTTTTTTAGACATTTTGGGAATTTCCTGAAAAGAGCAGTTCATATATTGTTTACTAAAAATAGAAAACTTTCTGTTTCTCAATTCCGAACTGGTGAGAATACATTTGAAAATAAAATTAGTTTGGATTCAATCCTGTTAAAAATGGATACAAAAAATGTTTTCTTTATTAAAATTGAAAAACACATTATCCCAATTTTAAGGAACGAAGTTTCGTTGAACATCAGAATTCCGATTGACAACAAACAAACAACTGTGAAAGTAAAATTCATCGGTCTATTCAATCGAAAAACAATTGTCATTCCAATTAAAAATAGTAAAATCGAAGTGAATCATCAACTGATTCATGAAAGCAAAAAACAAATCAAACTCCTCAATAACAATGTTATAAACTCTAATTTTGAAAATAGTAACCCTAAAATAAAAAAGCTAAACTTAAAGCAAACCGTTAAACAAGT